>CAZYQD010000029.1:0-9084 GCA_964649405.1 uncultured Actinomycetota bacterium | reverse complement strand
ATGGGAAGGCATTCAGATATTCTGTGGACAGAATGGTCGAACACTGGCAGGGGAGAAAGATAGATGCCGTACTGGGTGCAGAGGCAAGAGGCTTTATATTCGGTGCCGCAGTTGCTTACAAACTGGGTGTGGGTTTTATTCCGGTCAGAAAGCCGGGAAAGCTTCCATACAAAACATGCGAGGCTTCATACGACCTGGAATACGGTAAAAATATCCTGCAAATACATGTAGATGCTTTTAAAAAAGGTGATAGGATCCTGATAGTAGATGATCTGGTTGCGACCGGCGGTACGGCGAAAGCCAAAGCTGAACTTGTTGAAAATATGGGAGGAAAAGTTGTAGGTTTCTGTTTTTTAATAGAATTGGAGTTTCTAAATCCAAGGAAGATTTTAAAGGATTATGATGTATTTTCACTGATTAAATATGAGTCTGAATAAAATCGAAACGAAGAAAGGTGATCTAATATGGCAAAAGAAGATAAAAAGAAAAAGAAAAAAGTTACAAAGGGGGATGGAGAAGACAAAGAATTAAAAGATAAATTTGTGAAAGAAAGCCTGGGCGGAAAGGAAGAAGAAACCAGAGAGAGTGAAGAAGAAATGATAAAAAAGCTCCAGGAAGAAATCGACAAGCTGACCACCAGGGATATCGTAACACAGATGATGATGTCGCTTTCAAGTCTTGCCTATAAAAAAATGGGAATTCCCATCGGAGTAAATGATAAATATAAAGATAAACAACAGGCCAAACTGGCGATAGATGCTTTCGATGCTCTGCTTAAAGTATTGATGGATGAAATAAGTGCCGGGGAGAAGGAAAATCTGAAATCGTCTCTATCAAACCTTCAGATAAATTTTGTCAAAGCGTTTTCTTGATTAATGATCAATGCGAGTTCCGTACGCGAGTATCTGCATATATAATCTATTAACTATAAATCATTGTGTTTTTTGATATAATCTCTTGCTTCTTTTATGGCTAATTTTACGGCTTCTTTTGCAGTTTCTGCTCTCATTATATATGGCATGTTTTCACCGTAGTATGATTTGACTTCCCAGGTCTTAAGACCAATTATAGGTTTATTATATGTCAGTGCATAACCAATCTCTGAAAGTGTGCCGCAACTACCGTTGATTGCAATCACCGCATGTGATGAAAGTATTATAGGTACATTCCTGGCATAACCCATTCCTGTCGGAATTTTTATATCGACATATTTATTTGCATCATTTTCATTTGCAGTGGGGAGTATTCCTACCGTTAGTCCGCCTTCCTCCCTGGCTCCCTTGCAGGAAGCTTCCATTGTTCCCGATAAACCCCCGCAAACAAGTACCGCACCATTTCTTGCTATTTCTTTTCCGACTTCATAAGCAAGATCATACATCTCATTGTCTACCTGGCTGCCCCCGATTACCGATATTTTTATGACTTCTTCTTTTTTTCTTATTTTTTTCATCTATTATCATTTTAAGGTGTAACTTATAAAAAATCACTAACTTTATAAAAGAACTGAGGGAATTTTAGTATTTTTATTTAATAAAGGGATGTTGCTCTGACACAGGTAGTTATTTGACAATTTGGATTTTCATCGATATACTCATATACGTAAAAATACAATACAATTATGGCAAGGAGTAAACATGGTAGAAAGAAAGCAGGATTATTTTAGGGTTCCTATAACCATGCCTTCCGGTATGGTTTCATACCTGGAAAATCTTGGTATCGAATGTAAAAAATCCGGGGGCCATAAGATAGCGAACACTATGATTGTACGAAGCGCAATAAGGCTTTTAATGGATCTGGATCCAGATATCAAAGGTGTAAAATCAGAGGAAGAGCTCGAAAAAAGATTAAAAGAAGCTGCTAAAAAATACTAGGATCAAGTATAAGTCAAAATAACGCATTCCGCCAAAAAGAATCCTATTGATAAGATAGCTTTATCTATAGATAGGTACATCTTTAGAAAATTCTCCGGGCATTTTGCTCAACCGGTCTCCCACAATGACAATATTTTTGATATACGACCAATTACTCATTTATTTTAAATTCTAATTATCTATAATATTAGATATTATATGTTATTGTTACTTGTATCCATGTAAAAAGTCTAAAAATGCAGGAGTCTGGCTGATATGCAGGAGATAAAAACTGATCTTGTCATTATAGGTGCAGGTCCGGGCGGGCTCAGTGCCGCATTGTATGCAAAAAGAGCCGGGCTTGATTTTGAAATAGTAGAAAAAAAAATGGCCGGAGGCCAGATAATAAATACGGATTCTATCGAAAATTACCCGGGCTTTAAGGAAAGCATAGCCGGTTATGAGCTTGCTCAGAATCTGGTGGAACATTGCAGAAGGTTCGATATCAAGGTGTGGGATTATTTTCCCATAGACTCTATCGAGAAGACTAATGATACGGAAAAAGGAAAATCATACGGTTTCAAGTGTCAGGGAGACGAGAAACTGATAAGCACAAATGCAGTAATAATTGCCACGGGAGCGAGTCCGGATAGGTTGAGTGTCGAAGGGGAAGATGAGTTTATTGGCAGGGGTATTTCTTTTTGCGGTACCTGTGATGGAGTTTTATACAGGGATAAAGAAGTTGCCGTGGTAGGAGGCGGAGATACAGCAATCGAGGAAGCAATTTTTCTGGCAAAGTTTGCGAAAAAGGTATATATAATCCACAGAAGAAATGAGCTTCGCGCAGCAGGGATTTTAAAGGAAAGGGCATTCGGGAATAAAAAGATAGAATTTTTATGGTGCTGCGTGATAGAAAAATTCCTTGGCAAAGATAAACTGGAAAAGATCTTATTAAGAAATAAAAACGAAGACAAGACACATGAAATGAAAATCGATGGGGTTTTCGAATATGTCGGATGGAAACCAAATTCGGGACCGGTAAAGGATCTTGTCAAACTGGATGAGAGAGGTTTTATAATAACAAACTTTAAGATGGAAACTTCCATGCCTGGAATATTTGCAATCGGAGATGTCAGAAATACGCCTCTCAGGCAGGTAATAACCGCAGTTGCAGATGGAGCAGTAGCTGCAATATATGCTGATAGGTTTTTATATGGTCTGGACCATCCGCAGAACAAGTTATAATTTTTATTTCAGCAGCTTTTTTGGAGACGAATAAATTGGAAATAGTAAAGAAAAATTCATCCGGTGAAAAAGTCACGGATATTCAGAGAAGATTGAAAATGCTTGGCTATAATCTGGGAGTGACCGATATTGACGGCCTTTTTGGTACTGAAACTGAAAATGCGACCAGAAAATTTCAGCAGGATAGGGGGCTTCTGGTAACAGGTGTAATCGATCATGAAACCTGGCAGGAATTAGTGGATGCCGGATATAAAATCGGTGAAAGAATGTTATATCTGAAGCACCCTCCCTTTAGAGGGGATGACGTGAGGACCCTTCAGGTATGGCTTAAGACGCTTGGCTTTTATCCTTATGATGAGAATGGAATATTTGGCGAAAAAACCCAGCAGGCACTTGTAGATTTTCAAAAAGATATGAATATCGCTGATGACGGGATAGCAGGAGAGGTAACAATTCAAAGTCTTAAAGGCCTAAAGAGGATCATAATCTCAAAAGAAACTTCCCAGTTTCCATTAATCAAAAGTCCGGATAGAAAAAAAGAACTCAGGGAAAACAAAATAGTTCTGGATTACAGTGAAAATATAAAGGACATGAACAGCAGTGATAAATATTTAAATGAAAAAATATATATCTGCAGAAGCGTGGTGAATTTTTGCAGGGATATATTGGCCAGATACGATATAGAAACTTTACTTTCTATCAGTGTTGGCGAAAAGCATAATCTGTTTTTATCTGACAGAATCGATTATGCGAATAGAAGTAATGCCGATCTGCTGGTAAGTATAAATTTGAATTACTCGATCGATAAAGATGCCAATGGCTGCAGTTGTTTTTATTTTAAGGGCCTTAAATCACATTCGATTCCCGGATATAGAATCGCAAATCTTATTCAGGATAGAATCACCGGTAATTTGAAAGTCCTGGATTGCAGGGTTCACGGAGCAAACTATGCCATCCTCAAGGAAACCAATATGACATCGGTTTTGGTGGAACCCGCTTTTATTTCAAATCTTAAAGAAAGAGAAAGATTGAAGGAATCAGATTATCAAATAAAGATAAGCGAGAATATAGTAGAAGCTATTCTGGAATATCTAAATGACCAGTAGAAGTTAAAAGATTTGTGAATTGTTATTAGAAGCCGATAACTATGTATGTGATATATGATGATTTTTACCTGAAACACTCCAATGGACCCGGTCATCCTGAAAATCCAAACAGACTTGTCGCAATCAAAGCAGCAATTGATGGATGGGATTTAAGAGACCGGATCACTTTCAGGAAACCACGCCCTGCAACAGTTGAAGAAGTCGGGATGGTCCATGATAAGGATTATATTCAAGAGATCAGGGATTTATCGAAAACGGGAAGTATATCTTACCTGGACCCTGATACTGCAGTAACAGAATATACTTATGACTGTTCGCTTCTGGCAGCCGGAGGCTGCTTCGAAGGTCTGGATTTGATTTTTGATAGTAATAATAAAACTCATAAATTTTTTGCAGCTATCCGTCCTCCCGGCCACCATGCTTTCAAAAATTATGGAAGCGGGTTTTGTATTTTTAATAATGCCGCTCTCAGTGCCAGATATGCGCAGGCAAGGTATGGCATCAAGAAAATTGCCATAATAGATTTTGATGCGCATCATGGAAACGGAACACAGGATTTTTTTTATGATGACGGTAGTGTGTTTTATATATCTTTCCACCAGTTTCCTCATTATCCCGGAACAGGGGATTTTAGTGAGACCGGAAAGGGCAGGGGAATGGGTTTCAATATGAACTTTCCTTTTATGGCTGAAACCGGGGACCCCGATTATATAGCAGCATTACTGGATATAATAATTCCTGTTATGGAAAGATTTGACCCGGAATTGTTTTTAGTAAGCGCGGGATATGATTCACATCATCTTGATTCCCTTTCTTCCCTCAACCTGACAGAGGAATCATATTATAAGATAATGCGAATCATTTCTTATTTGAGTCATAAACACTGCTCCGACAGAATCGGAATATTACTCGAAGGCGGTTATGAATATAATGCAACCGCAGAAAGTGTTCTTGAGACTATACACGGATGTTTTAATAATAAAGACCTTTCGGATATAGTAAGTAAAAGCGATCTTGAAAATGGATTAGGAATAGACAGGGATTTTTTTACCGGGAAGATAAAAAATAAAATGGTCCTGGACAAAGTAAAAGAAATTTTTAAAGTTTAAAAAAGAAGTGTTTAAAAAGAAATTTTACATCTTACTATTGTTGCTATTGGCGGTTGTTATTATCCTGTCTGCCTGTAGAAGTTATGATGGGAAATTTGATATAACCTATTTTTTTAAAACCGAACCCGAAAAAGCAGTTTTTGATTTTTTCCAGTCTCTTGAAAATAAAGATGCAGATTACATTTATACAAATTTAATACCCGATAAAGATAAGAACAATATCAGCAGGGAAAAATATATAAGTGAATTTGAGGTCATACTTTCTGACATAGTGAATATAGACATCGATAGAACCGTATATCTCGGGTATGAAAATGAAATGAGTAAAGTGGTGGTGGAGTTTGAGGTCAGCTATAAAAGTGGAGAAATCAAACAATATAAGAAGTATATCTATCTGGTCGAGGAAAATGGTAAGTGGAAAATAATTTTCGAAAAAACTTTTATATAATAAATTTTTTTAAAGAATAATTTATGATATTTGATATAATATTTAACTAAGATTATGATAAAAAAAATAAAAATAATTTTAATCTTGATTCTTTGTCTGGCACTTGTCCTAACATATGCGAGCGGCTGTTTTTTAAATGATACTGATTTAACGCAGGAGAGCAGCGGAGAGGCCGGTAGTGACAACGATGAGTCAGGCGATGATATAAACAACAGACTTACCGAGTTAAAAGATCAGATAGTGAGTTCTCCGGTAGTTTTATCCCACGAGTCGGGAGAAGTGATTTACGGCAGCGGGGAAAAGGAATTAATCTTCATAAATGGTCATGCGGATAGCGGTAACACCATAGAAGTTTATATAAATGGTATTTTGGAACAGGGTAGTATAGTTGTTGACAGCAGTGGTAATTTTGAAACTTTAGATGGAGTGGTAATAAATGAAGGGCAGAACACCATAGAGTTAATATCAATAAGCCCTTCCGGAAAAGAAAGTAATCCTACGGAATTTAATTTATTTTTAAGCGTACCGCAGAAAGTCGAGTATAAAATATTCGAAAACTCTGAAAATTTAAAAGAAATAAGCGACACCTATTATTCTACAGAAATTAATCCTGAAGTGTATGTTCGCGGTAATCATCTTCCTTCTTCCCAGGTTTCTATCCTTGTAAATGATAAGATAGTAGGTGAAGTTGTAAGCAATGATCAGGGTGTGTTCGAATTAGATGAAGTTGCATTAAAACCGGGTAATAATGAAATAGCTGTCTGGGCAATAACAGGTGATGGATTTACAAGTGCACCGGTATTTACAAATCTGATAGTAACTACGGACCTGGGTGTCCCAATACCCTCCGATTTAACGGGCTATAAGCAGGGGGATGCCAATTACCTGAGCTGGAATTCAAGTATCGAAACTGATTTTGATTCATATAAATTAGTCAGAGTAGAGGACCCCTGTATCAATCCGGAGTATCCCGAAAACGATGTCATTGTTACTTTTAACAATATAAATACCAGGTCCTATATTGATAATGAAATAGTAAGTGGTAAATCATATTATTATACTTTATGGACCCTGGATAAGGCAGGACGTGTAGTATCCAGTAATGTAGTGGCAATCCCCAAACCTATTTATTCCATTGAATTTATTAAGGTTCCTTCTTCCGTAAGCAATACTATTGCCAGAAGAGAATGGTTTTATCAAGCATATGAATTAACCAATACCGGCAATGTAACTATTGATGTTCAGCCGATAATGATATGGCTCAAACTTGAACCGAATCCTGATGAAGAAATGGAAATTTCTCCATTATGGGAGGTACATATATGGGATCCTACCGGTGAATATTATTATTCGAATGAGGCTATTTATACTACCTATATTTCAGATTGGAGGAATTTTGATGGTACCACTGAGACCGAGACGACGACTATATTCAGTGCAGATGGATTAACTAAAACTGTTACCGAGACCAGGACCATTAAAAAAACCAGAGAGGGTAATGTTAACCTTAAAAGAATAATGACGACAATTACGAATACTACCATAACTGTAACTAATTTAACGACAGGCGTCAGTACCGTAACTACTACTACTGATACTGCCACAGAAATAGTGGAGCCTGAAAAAATAGGGTCACTTATAACAGGGCTCAAGCCTGGTGAAAAAAGAATAATAGAAGTTAAAGTACAGAATATTGCGGCTGAGAATGGTGAAAAGATTATTGTTCATTTTCATTTTGCCCCTGTAGATTGTGATGAACGCTTCTATATTGATGAGATTAAATCTACTCTTGATATTGAAGTGATAGGTGAAAGTAGAAATTAGAACTTTTAAAACATCTTACTCCTATTATATAATTTATTTTATTTTCTGATTTAAATTTTCTATGAAAATAGAGTCTTGAGATTATGAACAAAAAAGATAAAAAAAATCATAAGGATTTCGGCCATATGAAAAAAGATTCCGGTAATGGTGAGGATACGGAGCAGATGACGGAATTTAAAAAACCTGAAAAGAAAACAGCCGAAGATCTTACCGGGGAAGAAATAAAAAGAGAACTTGAAGTAGAAGAGCTTGAAGAAGAAATAGAGCTTTTAAGAAAAGAACTGGAGAATTATAAAAAAAACGAGGAAGAATATCTCGATAGAATCAAAAGATTACAGGCAGATTATGATAATTACAGGAAAAGGACACTGAAAGAACATCTGGAGCATATAAAGAGAGCAAACAAGGATTTGATAGAAAAACTGCTTCCTATAATAGATAACTTCGAAATAGCGCTAGAAGCCGGAAAGAAACTGAAAAAAGAAGAAGATGATTTTTACAGGGGTATAAAAATGATTTACGAGAATTTAGCCGAACTCCTGAGGAAAGAGAATGTTAAAGTTATTGATCCCAAGGGGGAACAATTCAATCCGGAGGTCTGTGAGGCGGCTGTAACCGAATCTGTCGAAGGGGCTCAGGAAGGTGACATACTGGAAGTAATAAGAAAGGGTTATATGATAGATAACTTTCTGATAAGACCTGCAGTAGTGAAAGTTTGTAAAAAAAAGTAAAAGGAGTTTTGATCTTATGCGTAAGAAAATCACTTTGGGATGTATCATAGGTTTCGTAGCAGTAATAATCATTATCGCAATAGTCCTGGTTGCCTATGTGGTAGATTCTAGAAATAAGATGGCTGCAAAAGAAATAGATGTTGAAGCCGCATGGGGGCAAGTACATGTTGTTTATCAGAGAAGATTAAATCTTGTACCGAATCTGGCAGAGAGTACCAGAGCTTATATGCAGCTCGAGAAAGATATTTTCGAGGCCATAGCGGAAGCAAGAGCTGGGATGGATAGTGCTGAAACACTGGAGGAAGTCGAAAATGCAAATGCGGAAATAAGCTCTCTTATTGATGATATCAGGGTTGTCGTTGAGGACACACCCGAACTTAAAGCAAGCGAAACGGTCCGTGATTTAATGGTTCAGTTAGAAGGAACGGAGAACAGGATTGCAGATGAAACAAGGAGATTTAATGAAGCGATCCGAGATTATAATACTTATATTAAACTCTTTCCTAGAAATATAATTGCCGGCTGGTTTGGATTCGAGGCTAAGGAGTTTTTCGAGGCCCAGGAGGGCGCAGAAACAGTTCCCGAGGTGGATCTGGAACTGGAGTAAGAGATGAAACTTATTTTAATTAAAATTAAAAAAAGATTAGTTTTCTTTTTCATACTTTTTTTAATCTGTTTCTTTTTCTATCCGGGTTTTATTTTTTCCCAGGATGTGGATTATCCGGAACCTTCAGGTTATATAAATGATTATGTCGGACTTCTGGACTCCGG
>CAZYQD010000028.1:0-11841 GCA_964649405.1 uncultured Actinomycetota bacterium | reverse complement strand
AAAAAATTAGATATTATTATCTCTTACCGTTTTCTAAAGTATTTTTTCTACAATATCTCTGGACTTTCTTTCTATTAATTCCAGGTCCACTTTGCCGCGGGTACTACCGGTCTCAAAGGCAGCTTTTGCCACGCTTACCGCAACAGCGGGAAGGATTTTTTTATCAAAAGGTTTGGGGATGATATAGTCTTCTCTCAGGTCATCTTCTACTATTCCTGAAATTGCCTTCGCGGCAGCCAGTTTCATTTCCATATTTATCTCTATTGCTTTTGCGTCGAGAGATCCCCTAAATATTCCGGGAAACGCCAGCACATTATTTACCTGATTCGGGTAATCGCTTCTTCCGGTAGCTATGATTTTAACACCGCATTCCCGGGCGAGCTCAGGCTTGATCTCAGGTTCAGGATTAGCCATAGCAAATACAATAGGATTTTTTTTCATTTTTTTTATCATTTCCGCAGTCAGGACATCTGCCGCCGATACTCCGATAAATACATCGGCATCTTCCAGCGCACGTGACAGATCCCCTTTTACATTATTCAAGTTGGTAGATTCTGCTATTTTCTGTTTGAATGTATTTAAGTCTTTCCTGCCCCTGTTTATTATGCCCCCTCTATCGCATACAATCATATCGGTCACACCGATGTATTTTAATAAATTCACAATTGAGGTACCGGCTGCTCCCGCCCCGTTTATAACTATTTTTACCCCGGTAATATCCTTTCCATAAATCTTTAGAGCATTAAAAAGTCCGGCCAGAGTCACGATGGCGGTCCCATGCTGATCATCGTGGAATATAAGCATATTTGTTTCTTTTTTAAGCCGTTCTTCTATCTCAAAACACCTGGGCGCAGCAATATCCTCAAGGTTGATTCCTGCAAAAGATGGTTCCAGTATTTTAATGGTACTTATCACTACCTCATTATCCTGACTATCTATGCACAGTGGAAATGCTGATACTCCCCCGAATTGTTTAAACAGGACACATTTTCCTTCCATCACCGGAAGCGCCGCCCTTGCCCCTATGTTCCCAAGACCCAGGACCGCTGAACCATCGGATACTACTGCAATCATATTTCCTCTGGCAGTATATGTATTTAACATGTCAGGATTTCCTGCAATTGCCCGGCTGGGTTCCGCAACTCCCGGAGAATAGGCAAGCGATAAGTCGTGTTCATTAGCGGTTTTAACTTTGCTTACCACATCGATTTTACCCTCGTTTTTCTTATGCATTTCAAGCGACTCTTCATAAATATTCAACTGATTTCCACCTTGTTCTGTCGGATTTTATTAATTTTATTCTAACATTTATTTATATTTATAATACCAGTTTTTTGGGCGGTCTGGCACTTATTTATTATTTATAATTTAATTTTAAGATCCGGCGTTTGTTTTATAAATTTTTTAAAAGGTACAATTTTATTAATGGCAAATTATAACATATAATAATACGCATGGAACATTTTGCAGATACGGACATCGGAAAAATCAGAAAACAAAACGAAGATTTTTTTTACGCCAGAGATAATCTGTTTATAGTGGCTGACGGAATGGGAGGACACAATGCCGGAGAAGTTGCAAGCAGAATTGCCGTTGAAGTTTTTACGGAAAATTTCGATAGAAGCCTGAAAGATAAGATAAAGAAAACCTCTCCTCCCAAAAAAGATAATTTAACCTCCCCTGATATAAAAGAACTTCTTTTTGAAAGTATTCGAATCACCAATAAAGAAGTTTTTGATACTGCTGTCTCAAAATCCGGATATTACGGCATGGGGACCACCTTTACCGCATGCTTTATCCATGGGCACAAAGCACACATAATCCATGTTGGTGACAGCAGATTGTATATAAAAAGAGGAAGTGAATTGAAACTTCTGACTTCAGACCATACTATAGTGGGTGAACTTTATAGAAGAGGTGAGATAAGTTATGACGACACTTTTGATCACCCTCAGAGAAATTATCTCACCAGAGTCCTTGGCGTTGCAGAAGACATAGATCCCGATTTCAGTTCGCATGAAATACTTAAGGAAGACATAATCCTCATGTGTTCCGATGGCCTCAATTCTATGCTTAAAGATGAAGAAATCTCAGGTATCATCGATATAAATAAAAATGCTCAGGACATTGCGAAAAATCTTATAAAAGGCGCTTTAAAAAAAGGCGGCCTGGATAATATAACAGTTATAGTCATTAAAAAATAATTATGCCCGAAAATAATTTTAAAAAGAGTAAATTAATCTCAAGAAGATACAGAGTAATAAAAAAGATAGCCTCCGGTGGAATGGCCGATGTCTTTCTGGGAGATGATCTGAAGTTAAACAGAAAAGTAGCCATCAAGATACTGGCTGCAAATTATGCAGGAGATAAAAATTTTGTAGTAAGGTTCAAGAGCGAGGCACAGATCCTTGCAAGACTCAATCACCCAAATATTGTCCAGGTCTATGATTGGGGAGAATTCGATAGCTCCTATTTTATCTGCATGGAATACATAGAGGGAGATAGTTTAAAAGAGATCATAGAAAAAAAGGGTCCTCTTCCTCCCGAAACTGTTGTCGGTTACGCTATACAAATTTCCAGTGCTCTTCTGATGGCTCATAAAAGCAATCTTATTCACAGGGATATCAAACCCCAGAATATACTTGTGACAACGGAAGGAGAGGTAAAAGTCACAGATTTCGGTATTGCGAAATCTCTCACAACAGATATCACCAAAACATTGAACATAATGGGAACTGCCCATTATATTTCACCCGAACAGGCCAGGGGGGAAATACTGGATCACCGCACCGATATTTATTCAATGGGAATAGTCCTATATGAAATGCTGACAGCTGACGTTCCTTTCAGGGGCGGCACTTCCATTGACATAAGCCTTAAACATATATATGAGAAACCTTTAAGACCATCGGAGTTAATTGTAAATATACCAGAGAAACTGGAAAAAATCATAATGCATTGTCTGGAGAAAAATCCTGCGGATCGCTATCCAAATATAAGAGAACTTATAGGAGACCTTCAAAAATATGGAACCGACAAGCCCTTGAGCTTTGACCTTAAAAGACGAAGGAAGAATAAAGCCAGGGCATTTGGAGAAAAGTTAAAATTGAATAAGGTAAGTACTATTATCCCTATTGTAATGTCGGTCTTTATTCTCGCATTCCTTACTCTTTTTATAGTCTATAGTTCCAAATATTACAGGGAGGCTGCTCCCAATTCTATGGCAACCATTCCCTCTGTCGAGAACATCCCGGCAGAAAATGCGGAAGTCCTGCTTTCACTTTTTGACTTTAATATGGTTATAAAAAATGAAATATATGATTCCGAGATTCCCGAAGGATTTATTATAGAGCAGACTCCGGAATCAGGGAAAAATATACCGGTAGGAAGCAATATAGAAGTAACTATAAGTAGAGGTCCTGAAATTACTAGTGTTTCGGTCCCCAATCTGGTCGGTCTTAGTCTGGAAGAAGCCCTGCAGGTACTGGAAGATTACGGTCTTACACAGGGCAACATCTCTGGAGAATACTCTGATGTTTTTAAAGAAAATCACATCATAAACCAGGATCCTGAGTTCAATGAAGAAATCGACCCGGGGGGATCAGTGAATCTGACGATAAGCAGGGGTAAAGAAATAATTCTTATTCCCAATATCATTGGCCGCGATTTTATAGAAGCTTCGAACTACCTTGAGTCTCTTGGACTCTTGGTAAAAAGCAGCAAGGCCCCAATCACAGAAACAAGTTCCATAAGAGAATCCGGAAAAATCATGGATACAATCCCATCCCCGGGTTCCGAAGTGCAAGCGAACAGTATGGTAGAACTGATAATTTCTACGACCGAACAGCTTTTACCGGTCCCGGATCTTATGCATCTCAGTCTGGAGCAGGCCACCAGTATGCTTGATTCCGCCGGTATCAATTACGAAATAAGTTATGTAAATACGGATTATTCGACACAGATTGGAATGGTCCTGAGACAGAATCCCGAAGCCAGAGGTTATATTTCCCCCGATTCCAATGTTATTTTATTTATAGGAAGTTAACCTGTAGTCATCAATGGAAAAAAATCATTAGCGGAGACACTTACAGCAAAAAGTTTTATTCCTTATTGAAAAACCCCATGGATTCGAATTTACGGGCTTTTGCGGATTTTAACTCATCCCCGGGAATGCGGGTATATTTTTCAAGTGCACCGGTCACATACCTCTTTACGATTTTTACCATTCTCCCGGGTGCATTCTGAGCGCCGCCCAGTGGTTCTGGTATAATCCTGTCTATCACCTTTAACCTTAGCAAATCTCCGGACGTCAACCTCAATTCCCTTGCAGCCAGCTTGGTACCGGATGGATTCTTCCACAGGATAGCGGCACATCCTTCAGGTGAAATAACCGAATAGGTTGAATTTTCAAGCATTGCCACTTCATTTCCAATAGCCAGTGCCAGTGCCCCGCCGCTTCCACCTTCACCAATAAGGACGACTATTATTGGGACCTTGACTTCGAACATCACGGAAATACTTTTTGCGATGGCGCTGGCCTGCCCGTCATCTTCGGCTTCAATCGCAGGATAAGCTCCCGGCGTATCTATAAAAGTCACAATGGGGAACCCAAATCTGTCGGCAAGTTCCATAATCCTCTGGGATTTCCTGTATCCCTGCGGTATACTCATGCCGAAGTTATATATCATCCTCTCTTTTATATCCCGTCCCTTATTATGTCCGATAGCAGCAACGGTCCTTCCGTTGACTTTACCCAGACCAGCAATAATGGATTTATCTTCACCTGTAAGCCTGTCGCCCGAAAGGTCCACAAAATCTTCGAAAATACCTTTTATATAATCACGGCACTGGGGCCTGTTTTCATTCCTTGAAAGTTCTACGATCTTCCAAACTCTTCTGGCATCTCTTTCGACACTTTTATAAGTCTCGATTTTCCTGGCAAGAGCTCTTTCCGCATCTTTGAAATGGATACCGGCAAAAAAGGGTATCTTTTTTAATTTTTCAAGCTTGGACAGCGACCCCAGAATCTCTTTAAGATAACTTTTTGGAATTTCTTCCAGTTTTTTTAGATCCATATCATCCTCTGAACAATCTTAACAGATTGGCCAGTGTGTTCTTAAGATCACTTCTGTTTACAATCATATCCACCTGGCCGTTTTTTAAATTTCTTTCAGCGCTTCCGAAATCCGAAGGCGGGTTCTTTTTTATGGTCTGTTTAATAACCCTTGGTCCTGCAAAACAAAAGAGTGCCCCGGGTTCCGCTATGATGATATCGGCGATAGTGGCAAAACTTGCACTGACTCCTCCGGAAGTAGGATTAGTTATTACTGTTATATAAGGAATCCTGTTCCCTTTTACCCTGCCTATACTTGATACTGTTTTTGCCATCTGCATCAGGGATATCATGCCTTCCTGCATCCTGGCTCCTCCGGATGTACAGAATATAATAAGAGGGATATTTTTATCGATGCTGTGATTGGATAATATCTTTATTTTTTCTCCTACCACACTTCCCATACTTCCACCCATAAAACCAAAATCCATAATACCCAGCGCAACATCATTACCTTCTATCTGCGCATCTCCTATTATAATAGCATCATCCAGGCTGGCTTTTAGTCTGGTCTCTTTGAGTCTCTCACCATATGACTTGACATCATAAAAGTTTAAAAAATCAACCGAACTTATATTTTTCCCCAGCTCGTTAAAACTATTACTGTCTGCTGTGATCTGGAGCCTGTCTCTTGCGCCTATGGTGTAATGATGATTGCAATATGGACACACCCAGAGATTTAAGATAAAAATCTCGTTTTCGATATCTTTATTACAATTCTTACACTTGATTTTTTCCATATATCTTTACCTATCGAATATATTTTTTAAAACCAAGGGTCACGTTATGGCCTCCAAAACCCATTGAGTTAGAAATAGCGATATTTACTTCTCTCTTCTGGCTTACCTTTGCCGTATAATTCAAATCGCACTTTTCATCCGGATTATCAAGATTGATGGTTGGGGGAATAATACCGTTCCCTATAGTCAAAACTACTGCAATGGCTTCGATCGCACCCGATGCTCCCAGGCAGTGGCCGAGCATGGATTTAGTCGAGTTTATGTTTATGTTATAGGCATGCCCGCCAAAACACTTTTTAATGGCAGCTGTTTCGATAACATCGTTTAACGGAGTCGAGGTCCCATGAGCATTGATATGATCCACTTCTTCCGGGTCAATGCCACCTTCATCCAGACAATTTTTCATGCACCTTGCTACGTTAGCGCCCGATTCTTCCAGTGCAGTTATATGATAAGCCTCTCCGGAAAGACCATATCCAAAAACCTCGCAATATATTCTGGCATCCCTTTTGAGAGCATGGCCCAGTTCTTCCAGTATCAATATGCCGCAGCCCTCGCCCATCACAAATCCGTCCCTATCCCTGTCAAATGGTCTGGATGCTTTTTCCGGCTCGTCATTTCTTTTGGAAAGAGCCTGCATATTGGAAAATCCCGCCATTCCCAGAGGAGTGATAGCCGCTTCGCTTCCACCGGCAATCATGACATCCGCAGCTCCTCTTTTTATTATTTCGAATGAATCTCCGATTGCATTCGATCCTGCAGCACATGCGGTGGCTGTGGCGCTCACCGGTCCCCTGGCTCCGCTCATTATGGATACCTGAGCTGCCGCCATATTGGATATCATCATGGGAATAATGAAAGGACTCACCTTGTCGGCGCCTTTATGTAGCAATCTTTCATACTGCTGCTCCAGAGTTGCAAGTCCGCCCACTCCGCTTCCGACATAAACTCCCACTTCATTTTCATTTGAAGAATCGATCTTAAGACCGCTGTCATTTATGGCATCCTTTGCCGTAGCAAACGCAAACTGTGCAAATCTATCCATTCTTTTTGCCAGCTTGAAGTCCATATAATTTTCCGGCTCAAAATCTTTCATCTGTGCTGCAATTTTAGAAGCAATTTTTTCGACATCGAATCGGTCAATTCTCGAAACACCTGATTTTCCTGAAATCAGGTTATTCCAGAACTTATCGGTTTCCAGCCCTAATGCCGACATTACACCCAATCCGGTTACTACTATCCTTCTTTTATTATTCTCTTTTATCAATTGTAAATCCTTTTCTCTAATCAAAATTCTAATACTACTTTTTTATCGGTTAAATACCCATCCCGCCGTCCAGATTTATCACGGTACCTGTTATATAATTGGAATCATCACTTGCCATAAAGAGCGCAGTTTTAGCAACATCGTCTACACTTCCCAGCCTCCCGGTTGGAATCTGCTCTATTAGCTTTTGCTTTATATTGTCGCTGAGCTTTTCCGTCATCTCCGTTTCTATATATCCCGGTGCTATAGCATTTACCAGGATGTTTCTACTGGCAAATTCTTTAGCAAGGGTCTTTGTAAGTCCTATTATCCCTGCCTTTGATGAGGAGTAATTACTCTGTCCTGTGTTACCGTGAACTCCTACTATCGATGAAATATTTATTATTTTTCCGCTTCTATTTTTTATCATATATCTAGCCGTATGTTTGGAGCAGATAAAAGCTCCGGTAAGATTTATTTCGATTACTTTTTTCCAGTCTTCAAGACTCATCCTGAGTATAAGATTATCTCTAGTGATTCCGGCATTATTGACCAGGATATCTATTTTGTTTTCAGCTTCTATGATTTTTTCGATTGCCTGCTCGACACTTTTTTCATCGGTTATATCAACTTTTAAAAAAAACACTCTTCCGTTTTTATAGGCAGACCGGAATTCATCCACTGTCCTATTTCCTTCCTCCTGGTTGACGTCAAAAATATATATGGATGCACCTTCTAGCAAAAAAGTCTCGCATATCTTCTTCCCGATACCCCTGGCGCCTCCGGTTACAATGGCCACTCTATCATTAAGCCTCATTTATAATTCCTTCCTTTTCGAACACACTTTTTAAATTTTCTATATCCTCCATCCGGTCAGTTTTGAGAACGGTAACAACCTTACCGCCACTCTTTGCAATCCTTCCAACCAATCCGGATAAAACTGATCCCGGCCCTACTTCTATAAATATGTCAGTTCCATTTTCCAGCAGATACTCGATACTGTCAATCCATCTTATCGGGTTGACAAGTTGTCCGGTCAGTGTCCTTTTTAAATCGTCCTTACTGAGGTAAGTGACTTCGGTTGTGGAAAAGAAAGGAAACTTCATATCTATAAAAACGATATTTTGTTCAATGTATTTTCCTAGTTCATCAGAAACCCTTTTCATCAATGGAGAATGCGAAGCAATACCCACTTTAAGCGGTATTATTTTTTTTGCACCCCTTGATTTCAGTTCCTCCATTGCTTCCATCACTGCACCTTCGTATCCGCTTATTACTATCTGCGAGCAGTCGTTATAATTTGCAATAAAGACCCTGTCTGTAAAATTTTCGAGAACTTCTTTGATCACATTTAACTCAGTCCCCAGAACAGCGGCCATCATTCCTCTTTCATCCCTGTTGGCCCCGCTCATAAGCATACCCCGGTATCCCACGAGTATCGCTCCCTGTTTGAAACTATATGCACCGCTGCTGTAAAGGGCGCTGTATTCTCCCAGACTATGTCCCAGAACCGTATATATATATTTCTTCTTAATAGAAAGACCATTTAAAATATAATCATTCAGGGCACAGCTCAAGGTGTAAATAGAAATCTGGCTGAATCGGGTGTCATCGAGCGCATTATCTTTACTTCCGCCGCGTGTTATTTCTAAGATATCTTTTCCAATTACTTCGCTTGAAATATTAAAATATTTCCTGTATCTGTCATGTGCATCCAGAAATTCGCTACCCATGCCGATATATTGCGATCCCTGACCAGGGAACATAAGAGCAATCTTTCTTGAAATTCCGGAATCTTCTTTTTTACTCTTCAACTAAAAAGCCTTCCTATGTCAGGTAAAATAAAATCTCCGTGATACAGACAAGATCATTTCCCACCATTGCCTTACCTACCGCCCGTCCAATATTTCTCCTGGAATTTTTAAGTTCGAGTTCTATCCTAAGTTCATCTCCGGGTTTTACTATTCTTTTGAATCTTGCCTTATCTATACCGGCAAATAATACCAGCTTGCCTTTATTTTCAGGTATCATGAGCATCAGTACCGCTCCCGCCTGGGCAATAGTTTCGACAATGAGAACTCCTGGCATGATGGGGTTGCCGGGAAAATGCCCCTTGAAATAAGGTTCATCCTTCTTTATATATTTTATAGCAATGATTCTTTTTCCGTAATCGATTTTAATGACCTTATCTAATAGAAGAAAGGGATCTCTATGGGGAATAATGCTTTCGATATCTTTTTTGCTCATTTCCATTATAATTTATGCCCTCCAATAAATTATTTCTTTTAAAATAAAACATTTTCCTCATATGGGGAAAATATAGCCGGCAAATATAAGAATTAATCTTTATGACTTTTTAGATAGACGCAGCTATATTTTTATGGTTTCATCGCTAACATCGAATAGACGCAATTGATAACTCTGTTTTTTATTATTTATTTTTCATTTTTGTATATAATATAAATCATATTATTTAATATCTTAAAAAGGAGTATAAAGTTGAAAGAAGTAAATTGGACCCTGACACTTGTAATGTCTATTGTTTTTGGCAGTCTCGGTGTGGATAGGTTCATTATGGGCCATATAGGACTGGGCGTTTTAAAACTAATAACCTTTGGCGGTTTTGGCGTATGGTGGCTCGTCGATGTTATTTTAATCGCCACGAAATATAAATTCAGCAATGTAAAATGGGTTGACTAGACCTCTTTAAACATCAAATGATAAATTTCAATTTAGACCGGTATAATAAATACCTTGAGACTGATCATATCGGGAAAAATATCATTTATCTAAAAAAAGTAGATTCAACCAACAATTTTGCTTCGCAACTTATAAAAAATAAAAAAGAAAAATATGAAAGTCTCGACGGGAGTGTCATACTTGCCGAAACTCAGGAAAAAGGCAGGGGCAGATTGGAAAGAATCTGGTTATCTCCCTCCGGGGGCTTGTGGTTCACTATAATACTTCGAACCGAACTCAAAGAAAAAGAGCTTCCTGAAGTGACTCTTATTGCCGCTTATTCTGTCGCTTCGGTTATAGATGGGCAGTACGGCATCAACGCAATCATAAAATGGCCCAATGACATCTACTACAGGCAATCGAAGTTAGGCGGAATACTTACAGAAGTCGAAAAAGTAGATGGCAGTGTCTTTTTAATAATAGGAATCGGAATCAATGCAAATCTTGATGTAGTGGACATCGCACCTCTTATCAAAGAATCGACATCCATTAAAATCATATCCGGAAAAGATATAGAAAGAGAACAGCTGCTGTCAAAAATCCTGCTTGATTTTGAAAAAAATTACGGCTACTACTCGCAGACAAAAGATTTTAAAACTATATTCAAAAAAATAGAGAAGATTCTGACTTATGCTTGAACCCCGGCCTTTATTGCTCTTCCCAGCGATATTTATTTTTTATTCCCTCTAATTTTTTAAAATCACATTTGAAACAAAGTCCATTGTGGCAACTTATAAATTCACCACACTCTGGACACTGCCATTTCTTTTTCTCGGATAAAAGGAATTTTTCAATTCCTTTTCCCCTGATAAAATTCAAATTTTCAATCATACTCATCCGGTATCGTTCTCTGTAGCGTTTATCTATAGTTTTCAATCTATAGCAGGGAAAATCTTTACATTCATGACAATACTTTACTTTAGCTTCCGATAGAAGCAGGCAGCTTTTCATTAAAAAGGCACATCTTTTATTCCGGGGACGGCAGCCATCACAATAAGGCATCTTTATGCCTTATTCTTTTATTTTATTTTTCTTTGCCAGATAACTGGCACATAGGGCACAGTTCATTCCGCAGGGAGCAATCAACTCGATGATGTGTTCCATAATTATCTACAGATAAATTTTTTTACTAAATATAATGATAATTTAACTGGTTATATCAAGCAGAAATTATTTTTTATTCTGAACAACCTCTTTTGCCCAGCTTGCTGCACGTTCCAGTTCTCCTTCTATTACAGGACCTTTTATGCCAGTGACATAAAAGCCTTCAGGAGTCAGTACTGGAATACCTCCATTCGCTTTAAGACTGCTGGCTACTTTCTCTGATGCAAAACCAAATATTTTAACCCATTTTGTGGTCCATCTGGTATCGAACGCAGCTACACTGACACCCTTAAGAGAAGATGTGGGGACAGTATGTTTTAAGAAATCCAGCATTCCAGGTGTTGGTCTGCCGCCATAAGTCGGAGAACCCACTATAAGAAGATCTATCAATTCCAGATCTGAAGAAGATACTGCACCCACACTAAGAACTTTAACATCTTCCCCTATGGCCTCGCCAATGGCTTTTGCAATTTTTTCCGTATTTCCATTTATGGATTCATACACTACCAGAGTTTTCATTAAATACCTCCATGTGTTTATAAATTCTTTTTAGCCTCAGGGCTTAAATATCTCCATACTCCCTAAAATTTGGTAAATGACAATGCTGAAATAATACAAACTGTCTTAATAGTAATATCAAATTCCGTGAATTATTCTCTTTCGATCGATATTGTAGCTTTGGTAACTATTGCAGCAATAGCACCTATTGCGGCCCATACAGGTAAAAGTACCGCTCCTACTACTCCAAGGGTCAAAGGAATCTGAATAAGGGTCTTCCCTTCTTCGCTTTTAATGGTAATCCTTCTGATATTTCCTTCTCTTATCAGTTCCTTGATTTTTTTCAGTAAATCTTCACCTTTTACCTCAAACTCTTCTTTCTTTTCTTTGGCCATCTTGCA
>CAZYQD010000027.1:6152-12639 GCA_964649405.1 uncultured Actinomycetota bacterium | reverse complement strand
GTAAAAACCACTCCAAGTATAATTGTGATCCTATCAAGATTTTTTTCCACAATTCCTGCACCATCAAAAGTTTCTACCATACCTGAGAATAAACCGGAAATTCCTCCTCCTCTTCCGGCATGCAATAGGATTAAAAGAACCAGTCCTATACTGGCAATTATATGAAATGCAAACAATATGTTTAACAAAACAGAACCCATATCTATATTTCCCCCCTACTCATTATAAAATCAAAAATTGGCTTCTGGCCAGTATTTTACCAAAAAAATGATATATTAAAAACAAATATTTATATTTAGAATAACTATTCTTCCCCTTAAAATCAAGTTCAATATGATAATGATAAAAGCGATATCCCGGTCATTTCTCCGGGTTTTTCGATTTTTAAGAGATCCAATATCGTAGGTGCAATGTCACTAAGCTTAAATTTATTGTTTTTATCTCTTAATCTTATATTCGAATCACATATTATAAAAGGCACAGGCGACGTTGAGTGTGCAGTTATGACTTTGTTGCTTTTAAGATCCAGCATTTTCTCGGCATTGCCATGATCCGCCGTGATGAGTGCCAGTCCATTATAAATTATTAATTCTTCGACCACTCTTCCCGCACATTCATCGACTGATTCTATAGCTTTTATCGCTGCATCCAAATACCCCGTATGACCCACCATATCAGGATTTGCAAAATTTAATATTATTACATCATATATCTCTGATTTGATTTTGCTTATAACGGTATCTGTTACTTCAAATGCACTCATTTCAGGTTTCAGGTCATATGTCGCAATCTTTGGGGAAGGGATCAATATCCTATCTTCTCCTTTAAATGGTTTTTCTATACCGCCATTAAAAAAGAAGGTGACATGTGCGTATTTCTCGGTTTCGGCAATTCTTAATTGTTTTAAATTATTTTTTGATATGACCTCTCCCAGGGTATTTTTGATTTCCTGAGGAGGAAAGGCTATAAGAGCATTAAATGACTTGTCATATTGTGTCATACATACAAAATATAATTTAGGCGGATTCGGGCCTTTATCGAATTCCTTAAAATCATCACAAATAAATGCCCTTGTCAGCTGTCTTGCCCTATCGGGCCTGAAATTAAAGAATATCACTGAGTCCTTTGACTTGATCCTGGCCTTCTCGTTGTCTCTACAGTCCACTATAGAGGGAACAACAAATTCATCATCTATATTATTACTATAGGATGCTTCAACAACTCCTGCAGCTGTTTCGAACTTTTTTCCTTTTCTATATACCAGTGCGTTGTAGCTTTTTTCAACTCTGTCCCATCTATTATCCCTGTCCATACTGTAATATCTTCCACTGACCGTGGCAATTTGACCGATTCCCTTCTTTTTTAAATATTCGTCCACTTCATTCAAAAACGGAATTGCACTTCTTGGGGGAACATCCCTGCCATCAAGAAAAGCATGTATGAATAAATTTTTTATTTCATATGCAACTGCCAGGTCGATTAAAGCTTTCAGGTGTCTTATGTGACTGTGTACCCCGCCATCTGATACGAGACCCATAAGATGAAGACAGCTATTATTTTTTTTAACGTTACCGATCGCATTTATTAATACTTTGTTGCCGAAAAAATCTCCATTTTTAATTTCTTTATTTATTCTGGTAAATTCCTGATATACGATTCTACCTGCTCCGATATTTAGATGGCCTACCTCCGAATTGCCCATCTGACCTTCGGGCAGTCCCACTGCTTCACCTGTAGCATTCAATCTGGTATTTGGATAAATTCTGAAGTAATTATCCATATGCGGAGTTTTTGCCTGCTTGATTGCATTACCTTCATTCTGACTGGATAGGCCCCAGCCATCAAGTATCATCAAACAGATTGGTTTTTTTATTCCGGTTTTATAAGTCACAGCTATCCTAAAAATTAATTATATCCATAAAAGTATCTACGTCCAGGCTTGCGCCTCCTACAAGAGCACCGTCTATATCTGACATCTTCATAAGTTCGGAGATATTTGAGGATTTTACACTTCCGCCATATTGGATTATGGCAGCTTCGGAAATTTTTTTGCTATATAATTCACCAATTTTTTTTCTTATGGCAGCGCACATATCATTAGCGTCCATGGATGTTGCAGTTTTACCAGTTCCAATGGCCCAGATCGGCTCGTATGCTACAGTCAAATCGACCATGCTTTCTTCATCTATACCTTCCAGGCACTCTTTGATTTGATCCAGAACAAACTGCTCGGCCTTACCGCTTTCTCTTATTTCCAGTGATTCGCCAACACACATAATTGGCTTTAAACCTGTATTAAAAGCGGCCTTTACTTTCTTGTTGATGTCGGAATTAGTCTCTCCAAAATACTGCCTTCTTTCACTATGACCGATTATCACGTATTCGACACCCAGTGATTTAAGCATTACCGGTGAGATTTCTCCTGTAAATGCACCGCTTGTCTCATGATACATATTTTGCGCGCCAAGTTTGATATCAAGGTTGTCACTATCGATTATGGTTTTTACACTCTTTAAAGCTGTAGCAGGCGGACATACTGCCACTTCACAATTATTTTTATTATTATATTTATATCCAAGGTCCTGTATAAAATTGGCTGCCTGCAGATGGGTCATGTTCATTTTCCAGTTTCCGGCTATAAAAGGCCTTCTCATTTCCATAGTTCCTTTCGAGATTTTTATATTATTTACGATTACTTATCTAAAAGAGATGATACGCCCGGTAATTCCTTCCCCTCCAGCAGTTCCATTGCGGCCCCGCCGCCGCTGGAAACATGGGTAAATTTTGAGGATAGATCATATTTTTTCAATGCTGCCAGTGTATCTCCTCCCCCTGCGACTGTTATTGCCTGACTTGCGGCTATGGCATTTGCTATATTTCTGGTTCCATTTTCAAAATTGGACCATTCAAAGACACCCACTGGACCGTTCCAGAAGATGGTTTTTGCAGCGGCAATTTCTGTTTTAAACAATTCTATGCTTTTATCCCCGATATCCATCCCCATCCAGTCTGCCGGTATCGATTGTATCGATACGAGTCTCTTATCTGAATTACTATCAAATTCTTTTGCCGCTACAATGTCTACAGGCAGTATTAATTTGACATTATCTTTCTTGGCCAGGGCAAGCATTTCTCTGGCAAAATCAATCTGGTCATCTTCACAAATCGATTTACCTATTTCATAACCCTGCGCTTTCAGGAAGGTATAGGTCATTCCACCGCCCAGTATCAAGCTATCCACCTTACCGAGAAGGTTCCTTATAACCTGTATCTTATCCGAGACCTTACTACCGCCCAGAATGGTCAGAAAGGGCCTTTGCGGTGATTCCAGAAGAGATGTCAGAACCTCGATTTCCTTCTTCATCAAAAATCCCGCTACAGCAGGAAGATATTTAGTCACTCCGGCAACAGATGCATGCGCCCTGTGCGCAGCTCCGAAAGCATCATCGACATATACATCAGCAAGGGATGCGAGTGATTTCGAGAATTCGTCGTCATTTGCTTTCTCTCCGGGGTCAAATCTCAAGTTTTCAAGCATTACGATTTCACCATAATCCATTTCATTATCTATATATTCTTTGATTTCCGGTGAATAGATGCTGTCAAATTTTTTTACTTTTTTATCCAACAGCTCACCGAGTCTTTTTGCGGCAGGATCCAGTTTGAATTTAGCCTCGGCTACTCCTTTTGGCCGGCCAAGATGTGACATCAATATGATTTTGGCATTTTTTTCGATCAGATAATTTATAGTCGGCAGTGATAACCTTATTCTCGTATCATCTACTACATTCAGGTTATCATCCAGGGGAACATTATAATCTACCCTTACCAGGACTTTCTTGTTTGTGACATCTATGTCTTCGATTGTTTTTTTATTAAACATTTTTACCACCAGAACTTCACTTTATAAGTAACCGGGGTTTAATCAACCCCGGTTACTTATTTTTTATATTTATTTTTTTATTTATTTCATAATATAATTTATCAGGTCATATAATCTGCTAGAATATCCCCATTCGTTATCATACCAGGATAAGACTTTCACCAGTTTTTCTTTCGCAAAAGTACTTAATGAATCAAAGACCGTGGAATAGGATTCTCCAATGACATCTACCGATACTATCGGGTCTTCAGTATATTTTAATATTCCTTTAAATCCTGGTTCCTGAGAAGCTTTCTTGAAGGCATTGTTTACATCTTCAACAGAGCAACTCTTCTCCACTTCTACTACCAGATCGATCAGGGATCCTACAGCCACCGGTATCCTGACTGCAAGACCGTCGAGTTTACCGTTTAATTCGGGAATCACCAGACCTATCGCACTTGCGGCGCCTGTAGATGTAGGTATGGCCGATAGTGCAGCCGCTCTTGCTCTTCTAAGGTCTTTGTGAGGAAGATCGAGTATTCTTTGATCATTTGTATAAGCATGTATGGTGGTCATAAAACCATTTTTTATAATAAAATTCTCATGAAGAACCTTACATACCGGAGCCAGCGCATTTGTGGTACATGAGGCATTTGAGATTATATTATCTTTTTCTTTGTCATAACTTTCTTGATTTACTCCAAGTACAATTGTTATGTCAGCTCCGCCTTTTTTCATAGGTGCAGATACAACTACTTTTTTTGCTCCGGCCTTAAGATGCTTTTCGGCGCCTTCCCTTGTCGTAAATATTCCTGTAGATTCCAGTGCAATATCTACTCCCAGGTCCTTCCATGGAAGAAGCTCCGGATCCTTAAAAGAAGTTATCTTTATTTTTTCTCCATTGACTTCTATGTAATCTTCTCCTGCTTTTACTTCAGCATTTAGAATCCCGTATATAGAATCGTATTTAAGAAGATGGGCGAGAACTTTTGGATCGTACAGATCGTTTATAGATACTATATCTATATTATTATCTTTATCATATGCCAGTTTTGCTCTTAAAAACTGTCTGCCTATCCTTCCGAATCCATTAATTCCTACTTTAATTGCCATTTCGTCCCCCTTTATCCAAATAATGATAAGTATTTATTCATACAAATTCATAAAAATATAAAAAATATTTTTAATTCGATATGAACCGTGTAATTTTAACAAATTTGATAAAATCAATAAAGTGTAATTTTACAAAAAATTACTTTTGCGGAATAAAAATTATGCTTTCAGGCAATAAAAATCAGATTTTGGAGATATCTCTATTAAATAATTTAATGGAGTAACCTTTTAATTTTAAATATTCAAATATTTTCTCGGAAATCACAACCGAACGATGCTTACCGCCGGTGCAGCCTATACCTATTCCCAGATAACTCTTACCCTCTGCAATATAATTAGGTATCAAAAAATCAAGCATTTTTTCAAACATGTTCAGGAATTCCCTTGTTTCTTCGCGGCATAAAACATAATCGATCACTTTTTTATTTTTTCCATCAAGTTCCTTTAACTCTTTATTATAAAATGGGTTGGGTAAAAATCCGACGTCCATAACGATATCCACACTTTCAGGTAAGCCATATTTATATCCGAATGAAGTAATGGATATTTGTAAAAGTTTACTTTTTTCTATATCGCTCATCATTCGTTCCGTTATGGCCATACGCAGTTCTTTCGAATTCAAAAGTGTGGTGTCTATCACTACATCCGCTATTTCTCTGAGTCTTCTCATCTTTTCAATCTCTTGTTCTACTCCCTTCCCGAGATTACCGTCCTCTACAAGCGGGTGCTTTCTTCTGGTCAAGGAATATCTTTTTATAATGGCGCTTTTTGAAGCTTCCAGAAACAAGATTTTGTAATCTATCTTCATTTCTTTAAGTTTATCGAGAGTCCTGTATATCTCATCAAAAAAATATCCGCTTCTTAAATCTATAGCAAAAGCCATATTGCTTATATCCCTGTCTTCCATTGAAAAATAGTCGATAGTATTGAGTAAAAGATACGCAGGTAAATTATCTATACAATAATAACCTGCATCTTCAAAATACTTTAGGGCCTCGGTTTTTCCGGCACCGGATAATCCTGTAATTATTACAATCTTTATCCTGCCATTTTTTTTCTCTTTTGCAGAAATCATATTTTTTCTTTTAAAAAAAATGATATTTAATACTTATATATATTATTTTAATCTTTTTTATTGCTTTTTTCCCTAAAGAAAATAATTTTGGATATTACTATGCTTATAATACTTATTACGAGTGAACTCCAGACGTAACCCCAGAATCCTTTTATTTCCAATTCCTTGATGATCATATCCACTATCCATAACATACCAGCATTTATGATTATATTAAAGAGACCCAGAGTCAAAATATTAATCGGCAGAGATAAAATTTTAACAATAGGTTTTACAAGAAGATTGAAGAGTCCAAGAAGCAACCCTGCTAGAAAGGCGATTTTTAACTTGTCCCAGGTAGTATCTCCGGTCAAATATATGAATGGCAAGAAATATGAAGCAACAGCAATAGAAAAAGTAAGTATCACCCAATCAAGGATCCATTTAAACAAATA
>CAZYQD010000027.1:0-6052 GCA_964649405.1 uncultured Actinomycetota bacterium | reverse complement strand
GCTTCATCTCTTGCTTTAATGAGGATCCTTGCATATCTATCGTGCAAATCAAGTTTCAATCCATCGGGATATTTATCACAGAATACTGCTTCCTCCTTTTTAGCAATACTGACGATATCAATACCATCCATATTTTTTTCGGATAATAGTCTCTTTATCGTATTATACTGTGCCTTTCCGCCATCTATTATTATTAAATCAGGTTTTATATAGAAGCTGTTTTCTCTTTTTATTTTTCCGTTCTCAAGATATCTAAGTCTTCTTTCAACTACTTCGTTTATCATTCTGCAATCATCCTGACCCTTTACACTTTTTATCTTAAAATGTCTGTAATCACCAGTCATCATCATACCATTCAGAGAAACAGACATCGATCCTACGGGAAATGATTTTTTTAGATTTGAAATATCAAAACATTCTATTCTCCCTGGAAGATTGGCCAGTCCAAAAATCTCTTTTAATTTTAGTAAATCTCTATAAGCACTGCCCGGTCCGGTGTCCTTTTCAAACTTTTTTTTCTCAAGATATAATTTTGAATTTCTGATAACCATCTCCATTATTTTTTTCTTTTCGCCTATTCTAGGAACTATAATATCGATTTTTTTATTTTTAATTTTACTCAACCAATCTGATATGAATACAGTATTTGCCATATTTATAGGACAAAAAATCTTCGATGGAATATCATCTATGTCCGCATAATATTTTTCTATGAATCCCGATAGAATTTCTTCATCTTCCAGATGTCCGGTATTATTTACGATAAAATTATTTATTACCGCAAGCATCCCGGATCTATAAGTAAACAAACTTATTGCCGAATCATCGGCACTCCTTGCGATAGATATAAAATCCCATTTACTACCGCCTGGAAAGAATATTTTTTGTTCCCTGTATAGTTTATTTATATCTTCGATCTTATTTTTATATTCTGCCGCTTTTTCAAATTCCTTTTTCTTTGAATACTTATCCATTTTTACTTTCAATTTTTCTATTATGGTCCTGTCCTTACCCTTCAGGAATAAAATCACAAAATCGATATTTTTCCGGTACAGTTCGGGGGAGATATTTTCGATACATGGTGCCGGACAGAGTTTGATATGGTAATTAAGACACGGCGTATTTATACCTTTCCCCGGACTTGTTTTCTTGCAGTCCCTTACCTGAAATATTTTTCTTAAATATTCAAGAGTTTTCCTTACGGCTCTGGCATCGGTATAGGGCCCGAAATACCTTGCGTCTCTCATGTTTCTGTCCCGGGTTAAAAAAACACGTGGAAATTTTTCTCCGATTGTCACGGCAACAAAGGGATAAGACTTATCATCTTTTAGATCTATATTGTATTTTGGTTTATTTTTTTTAATTAGATTGCCTTCCAGGATGAGTGCTTCCGTTTCATTGTCGGTGACAATATAATCGATAGATTTGATCTTTTTGACAAAATCCAGTGATTTGGTATAAGGGAAATAACTGCTGTTATCCTGAAAATAACTCTTTACTCTGTTGGAAAGATTCTTTGCTTTACCGATATAAATAATTTCATCATGATGATCTTTAAAAATATAAACTCCTGATTTTTTTGGAAGGATCTTCAGGAGTTCTTTTGTTTTATTCTCCTGCTTACTCTCATCGATTATTTTTTTATTCACTACGGCTTCACCTGTAAAGTTGTTCCTTTACGAGATTTTTACTCATATATCTCTTTAAAAACCTCCCTGTGTAGGAACCTGTATTTTCCGATATTTCCTCAGGAGTCCCCCGGGCAATTATTTCTCCGCCTTTATCTCCGCCCTCCGGACCAAGATCTATTATATAATCGGCAGTTTTTATGACTTCCAGATTATGTTCTATCACTAGCACGGTATTTCCTGCATCTACCAGTTTCTTCAATATCACGAGCAACTTATTTATATCATCGAAGTGAAGTCCTGTAGTGGGCTCATCAAGCAGATATAGAGTGCTGCCAGTACTTTTTTTCGAAAGTTCCGTAGACAGTTTGACCCGCTGTGCTTCTCCGCCTGATAATGTGGTTGAAGACTGACCTAATTTGATATAACCAAGACCCACATCATTGATAAGTTTCAGTTTTTTATTGATTCTCGGAATATTTTCAAAAAAGATCATTGCCTCTTCAACGGTCATATTCAAAACATCATCTATATTTTTCCCTTTATATAATACTTCCAGAGTCTCGCGGTTAAATCTTTTCCCTTTACAAACCTCGCAGGGAACATAAATATCCGGAAGAAAATGCATTTCTATTTTTATGAGTCCGTCTCCGTTGCAGAATTCACATCTTCCACCTTTTACATTAAAACTAAATCTTCCCGGTTTATATCCTTTTACCCTGGATTCATGTGTTTTTGCGAACAATTCTCTTATATAAGTGAAAACACCCGTATAAGTAGCCGGATTCGATCGTGGTGTCCTTCCTATTGGAGACTGATCTATTACTATAACCTTATCCAGATTATTATAGTTTAATATTCCATCATGTTTCCCCGAAGCATGTTTTGTCCTCATAAGCAGATTGGAAAGTGATGGATATAATATTTCATTTACGAGTGTACTTTTTCCTGACCCGGACACTCCGGTTACCGCTACAAGTTTACCAAGATCTATCTGGATGTCTATATTCTTAAGATTATGTTCCCTGGCACCTTTAATGATAATATTGAGCCCATTTCCTTTTCTCCGTTCCTCAGGGACAGGTATCGATTTTTCACCTGATAGATATTTTCCGGTTATTGATTTCTCGCATGTGTATATATCTTCAAGATTTCCGCTAAATACGATTTCCCCTCCATGTATTCCTGCACCGGGTCCGATATCGACTATAAAATCCGAATTCCTCATAGTTTCTTCATCGTGTTCTATAACTATTATGGTGTTGCCAAGGTCTCTCAATCGTTTCAAGGCGTTTATCAATTTCTTATTATCTCTTTGATGAAGACCGATACTGGGCTCATCAAGTATATAAAGGACCCCTACAAGCCCGGAACCTATCTGCGTTGCTAATCTTATCCTCTGAGATTCACCACCGGATAAACTGCTGGATTTCCTGTCAAGGGTAAGATATCCCAGTCCGACGTCTTTCAAAAAATTCAGTCTCTCTATTATCTCTTTTATCAGTCTTTCACCGATCATTTTTTCTCTATCGGTCAGTTTAAGCGACCTTAACCATTCTATACCTTCCTCGATAGTCTTTTCGCAGAAATCCGAAATAGAAAGCATACCGATTTTCACTGCAAGGCTTTCCGGCCTGAGCCTTTTGCCATTGCATCCCCTGCATGGTTTACTGCTTATCATTTTTTCTATTCTTATCCTCTGACTCTCGGATTCCGTTTCCAGATACCTTCTGCTTAAATTATTTGCAAGACCCTCGAATTTTATATAATAATGTCTTAATCTGCCCTTATGGTTTATATAACTGACTTTTATTCTTCTTCCATCGGTGCCGTATAATATTATTCTTCTTGCAAACTCGTCAAGATCTTTGAATGGAGTATTCAAATCAAATCCATATTCTTCAGCCAGACTTTTCATCAGCTGCGAATAGTAATTTGAATATCCCATATTAAAGAAAGGAATGGCACCATCCATTATGCTTAAGTTCGGGTGCTCAACAATCAAATCGGGATCTACTTCTTTACTAATACCAAGCCCGCTGCATTCTTTGCATGCCCCATATGGACTGTTAAAAGAAAACATCCGGGGAGTAAGTTCTTCAAAATCCAGGCCGCAGTCCACACAGGAAAAATTTTCCGAAAAGCTATCTATCTCTCCCGAATCCAGTAATTGAATATAGACAATACCGCCGCTTTCCTTGAGTGATATTTCTATATCCTCAGAAAGTCTTTTTCTTATATCTGATTTTATTTTCAATCTATCTATAATTATTTCAATGTTATGTTTAATGTTTTTATCCAGCTTAAGGTCGAAATCATCCCCAAGTTCGTAAATATTGCCGTCTACTCTTACTCTTGCGTAACCGTTATTTTTTATATCTTCGAATGCTTTGATATATTCACCTTTTCTTCCTCTTGCGATTGGTGCCAGTATTTGAAATTTAGTGCCTTCCGGTAATTCCAGAACCCTGTCGACTATCTGATCCACCGTCTGCCTGGTTATGCGTTTCCCGCATCTATAGCAGTAAGGTGTCCCAATTTGAGCATAGAGGACACGGAGATAATCGTATATTTCGGTTATTGTTCCCACCGTAGATCTTGGATTTTTGGAAACACCCTTTTGATTTATGGAAACCGCAGGTGACAGGCCTTCTATCAAATCGACATCAGGTTTTTCCATCTGCCCTAAAAATTGCCGTGCGTAAGAAGAAAGTGATTCCACGTATCTTCTCTGCCCCTCGGCATATATAGTATCAAATGCCAGTGATGATTTTCCTGACCCGCTTACACCCGTAAAAACTACGAATTTGTTTCTGGGAATCCTTAAATTTATATTTTTAAGGTTATGTTCCCTGGCACCTTTTATTACAATCTCTTCTTTCATAAATATTATCTTTTGACCTCTATGTTTGTTATCTTTTTTATCCTTTTTATTTCATCTCTGATCATCGCAGCTTTCTCAAAGTTTAGTTCCCTTGCCTCAAGATTCATCTCTTCCTCTAGTCCGATTAAAATCGTAGCAACTTTAGATGGTTCCATATCCAGTAATTTGTCTTCACCGAATAACTTTTTCTTTTCGCTGACTTTATGATCGGATATTGTTTCTTTTTTAGTTTTTATACCTCTGCTATATAATATGTCAGATATAGTTTTATTTATAGTTTTTGGCGTTATATTATGTCTTTTATTATATTCTATCTGCAGATCCCTTCTTCTGTTTGTTTCATATAAAGCATTTTTTATTGAATCCGTTATATCATCTGCATACATTATGACTTTTCCATTCACATTTCTTGCGGCTCTTCCTATTGTCTGAATAAGCGATATCTCCGATCTTAGGAATCCTTCTTTATCCGCATCCAGAATGGCCACCAGCGATACCTCGGGGAGGTCCAGTCCTTCGCGGAGTAGATTAATACCGACCAGAACGTCGCATTCCCCTGTCCTTAAATACCTCAGTATTTCCACTCTTTCCAGGGTATCTATAGTAGAATGCAAATATCTTACCTTTATCTTTTTACTTGCCAGATATTCTGCCAGATCTTCGGCCATTCTTTTTGTAAGAGTAGTCACCAGAGCCCTTTCGCCCCTGCTTACGACTTTCTTTATCTCATCCATCAGGTCATCTATCTGCCCTTTGGTTTTTCTTACATAGACCTGAGGATCAACCAGACCTGTGGGCCTGATTATCTGCTCCACAATCTGATTGCTCACTCTTCTCTCGTATGGTCCGGGAGTAGCTGAAGTAAATATCACTCTTTTAGCTTTAGCCTCGAATTCCTCAAATCTTAATGGCCTGTTATCCATCGCCGAGGGGAGCCTGAATCCATAATCAACAAGTGTTTGTTTCCTTGAATGATCGCCTTCATACATCCCTCTGATCTGAGGAATAGAAATGTGCGATTCATCTATGATGACCAGAAAATCTTCAGGGAAAAAATCGAGCAGGGTGTTTGGAGCCTCTCCCGGCTTTTTCCCGAGTATGTGTCTCGAATAATTTTCTATTCCACCGCAAAACCCCAATTCCGCTATCATTTCCATGTCATATCTGGTCCTCGATTCCAATCTCTGGGCTTCCAGCAGCTTACCGGTATCTTTGAAATATTTTATTCTATCACTTAATTCTTCCTCTATTGTCCCAAGCGCTCTCTCTACCCATTCTGCCGTTGCCAGAAAATGAGTCGCAGGTGATATTATATAGACTTCCTGATCTTTAAAGATTTCTCCGGATACAGGATCAAACTCAACTATTCTTTCCAATTCGTCTTCTAAAAGCTGGATTCTTACAGCCCTATCCTGATATGCCGGAAATATCTCGATTGTATCTCCTTTAACCCTGAATTTGCCATTTGTAAAATCATATTCATTTCTTTCATATCTGATATTGACCAGTTTATTTATTATTTCTTCCCTTGTAAATATTT
>CAZYQD010000026.1:0-12832 GCA_964649405.1 uncultured Actinomycetota bacterium | reverse complement strand
GACATCATTTATTATCTCTCTTGAAATCAAACGGGTTTTGTCAAAAGATAGTGAGCGCTCGCGGCATACGAAAAACTTTTTATCTATCCACTCCCACGACCTCGATTTCATGTTTTCCTTTAAGTATTCTCCGTCAGATAGGTCAATCAAAAATCTCCCCCACGGCTTGAGTACCCTCAGGACTTCTTTAAGTACCATCATATCTTCTTTGGAAGTCTCGAAATAACCAAAACTGTTCCCCAGTATCATCACTACGTCAAATGTGTCCGGTGCATAAGGCAGTTTTCTTGCATCACCTTCCCTGAACTTTATCATCATACTCTCTTTTTTTGCCCTCTGGATAAGGTAATGAGAGCGATCAAGTCCTTCGACATGTTTAAAACCTCTACTTGCAAGCTCTATACTATGCCTGCCCTGCCCGCAGCACAAATCCAGTATCTTGTCTTCAGGGGATAAATTTAGAATTTTTATAAATAGATCTACTTCTTTTCTGGTGATTTGTTTATCGTCTACGACGTCGCCATCGGTCTTTAAGTAAGTCGAGTTAAAAATATTTTTCCACCAGTCGGGCTTCAGATGCTCCTCCAGATTAGATATCGGCCCTATGGTTTTCTTAAATGAATTTGAATTGATACTCTTTTGAGGAGGTTCACAATTTGTGGAATCTCCTTTCATTTTTAATACACCCCTTCTATTATAATCAATGTTTTATTTTAACTTTTTTATTATATTAATACTTTCATTTCATTTGTAAACTAAAATTTATAAAATATTTTTTATGTCCATTTTTTGCAGAATATTGTAGATAAAAAAAATAAAAGTTTAAAATCAAAAGGTCCGGCTTTCTATTATTTTTTCTTTAATCCCCTTATAAATCCTCCGTAGGTCCTATCCAGCATATGGCTCACTACAAAAGCACGTGAATCCTTGTCGTGTATTAATTTGTTTAATTTTGGAAGGCTGTCATGGCTGCACACCACATTTATGATCTCTACCTCTCCCTGTCTTCCGGTACCCTTGTAACAGGTATAAGCAAAACCCTCCTTTAAAAGAAATTCTTTTATTCCGTTAGTACTTTTTCTGGAGATAATATTAGTACTGATGAGATCACGGGTAAATTTTTCGGTTATTATAATACCTATGATTGTGCCTACTGCAAATCCTGCTCCATACGCAAGTATTCCATAAATATTGTCGACATTTTTGATTATCCTTACTATGATCGATATAAATATAGTAACCTCGACAAAACCAACCACAGCGGCGATTATTTTCTTTTTTCTTATTATCATATTTACCCTGATGGTACCAAGACTGACATCTACAATTCTTGCAACGAAGACTATCAGGGCCCACATTATAGTATCAACCAACTCTTACCTCCACTTCATATCAATATTCTATTTTAAAATCCATATTTTTATTTTTTATTGGATATTAATCTACTCAATTTAGAAGATTTGCGTATTTTAAGTTTTTCAAACAATACATTATAACAGTTTTGAAAAATATAATAGACCAAGAAAAAATTCCCTCTTAGAAATTGAAAGAATCTATTTTATTAACATGCAATCCCCAAAACTATAAAATCTATAACTATTTTGCTTCGCTCTCTCATATGCATTCAAAATGTTCTCTCTTCCTGCAAAAGCGGATACCATCACCAGAAGAGTTGATCGCGGAAGATGGAAATTGGTGATCATCCAATCTACTGCTTTGAATTTATAACCTGGATATATATAGATATCGGTCATCCCGCTGTCTCCCGTTATCTTTCCACATCTCGCCATCAAAGTTTCCAAAACTCTGACCGCAGTGGTACCTACCGCAATGATCTTTTCCCCATTCTCCTTAGCTTGCCTGATCTTCCGGGCTTCGGACTTCCTGATATAATAATGCTCGCTGTGAATTTTATGCTCTTCAATTTCATCTGTCGTTATTGGTCTGAATGTATCCAGGCCTATATCAAGACCAAGTTTTGCTATTATGACGCCCTTGTTTCCTAATCTTTTTATCAATTCTTCCGAAAAATGAAGACCCGCAGTAGGAGCGGCTGAAGAACCTTCTCTTCCAGCATATATTGTTTGATAACGTGATTCATCTATGTCATCGTTTTTTATATAAGGAGGAAGCGGTATCCTGCCATATTGCTTAAAAATAGGATCAACAGAGTGATTGAATTCTACTATTGCCCGACCGTAATCCAGTTTTGTCCTTACAGTAAAAAAATATTTGCTGCTAATGATGATTTTATCCGAAGGTTTGATCCTTTTGGAAGGCTTGGTCAGTACCATATACTGATTATCTTTAACTCTATTCAGGACAAAGCATTCAATAACGGCGCCGGTCCCTTCTTTTTCCCCCATGAACCTGCACCGTATGACTTTACTTTCATTTACTGCAAGTACATCCCCTCTGTCAAAGTAGTCGGGGATATTATAAAAAATATCATGTTTTATATTACCGGTTTTTCTATCCAGCACTAAAAGCTTTGATTCATCTCTTCGGGGAAGTGGTTTTTGAGCTATAAATTCCTGGGGAAGTTCGTAGTCGAATAATTCAATTTTCATTTTCGGGTATATTATCAAAAAGCGCGGGATCGGTTTCTTTTTTTACTCCCATATACTTAAAAGCCAGATTGGTTGCCACCCTGCCCTTTGAGGTCCTTTTCACAAATCCTAGCTGTAAAAGATATGGTTCGTAAACATCCTCGACGGTATCTATCTCTTCACCTATTGAAGCAGCTATTGTCCCTACCCCTACGGGTCCGCCCTCGAATTTTAAGACAAGCGTATGCAGAATTTTTTTATCCACTACATCCAGGCCCAGTTTATCTATATCAAGTCTGCCCAGTGCTTTTTCGGCTATTTCTTTGTCTATTACACTGTCATTGGACATCAAAGCATAGTCCCTTACCCTGCGTAGTAATCTATTTGCAATCCTCGGTGTTCCCCTACTCCTTCCGGCAATGATTTCGGCGCCATCTTCGGTTATTTCTATACCAAGTATGGCTGCGGATCTCCTAATAATTTTGATGATGCTGTTCTTATCATAATAGTCCAATCTAATATTTACTCCAAACCTATCCCTTAAAGGTGAAGCAACCAGCCCTATCCTGGTTGTGGCTCCAATAATCGTGAAAGGTGCAATGTCGATTCTGATGGATTTCGCCGATGGACCTTTTCCTATTATTATATCAAGCTTATAATCTTCCATAGCCGGATACAGGATCTCCTCCACGCTCCTGTTTAATCTGTGAATCTCATCCACAAATAAGACATCGAATTTTTCCAGATTGGTAAGTATAGCTGCCAGATCTCCTGCCCTTTCAATAGCCGGACCGGAAGTGATCCTGAAACCGACTCCCAGTTCATTTGCAATTATTTCTGCCAGGCATGTTTTACCAAGGCCGGGCGGACCGGACAAAATAACATGATCCAACGGTTCTTTCCTCTTTCTGGCAGATTTTATGAATACAAGAAGATTTTCTACTATTTTTACCTGACCTATAAATTCCGATATGGATCTTGGACGAAGACTTTTATCCAGCTCTATATCAACCTTTATATGTTTGGGGTTTATATCGTTATTTTCTTCGTTCTTTTCGGTCATTTTACTCGTTTATCGTTATTTTAAATTTCTTTAAGTGCTATCTTCAGAATAACTTCTATTTTTTCTTTTTCAATAGTATCGATGTTTAACCTGGATATCGCCTTTCCTATCTCTCTGGGATTATACCCCAGAGTTTTTAGGGCCTGTTTCACTTCATATATTTTTTCATTTTCTTCCAGACCCGGACGAATGATACCGGAAATTTTAACATCCTCGAGCTTGTCTTTTAGTTCCACGATCATTCTTTCGGCAAGTTTAAGACCTATTCCCGGAATCCTTCTCAAAAGATCCACTTCTCTCGTTGAAATTATTCTTCCAAGTTCCTCTCCGCTGTAGATAGATAGGGCGCTCAGCGCTATCTTAATCGATATGCCGGAAACACTTATGAGCTTTAAAAAAAAATTCTTATCAGATAGATCCAGGAAACCCACCAGCTTTAATTCATCTTCTCTTACGTGAGTATAAATATCAAGTTCCACCTCCGAACCTGCTTCCGGTATCTTTTCGAAGGTCCTGCTAGAAATCAATATCTCAAACCCTATTCCCCCGGTCAATACCAGAATACTCGACGGGGATTTCTTTATTATCTTGCCAAATATCTTTGCAATCATTTAAGTTATATCAGTAATTTTTAAAAGTTTTAACCTTATCTTGAAACTTTTTATTGTTGGCATGACATACCGATATGGCCATTGCATCCCATGCATCATCTTTCTTGTGAAAGAAATCATCTTCAATTTTTAAAATAATCCTTAACATGTATTTTATCTGCTTCTTTGTCGCTTTACCATAACCGACAATGGCCTGCTTGACCTCAAGCGGAGTATACTCGTATATCTCCAGATTATTGACACTTCCTGCCAGAATAGATACGCCCCTTGCCTGACCAACATCCATAGCGGATTTGACATTCATATTGAAAAAAATTTCTTCTATTACCAGACAATCAGGACAATACTTTTTGATTAATTTATTGATTGTTGTGTAGATCTCCTCTAATCTTTCACAGATGGGTTTGGTCTTTTTTGTGATGATACAATCGGAATATACAGGATAATAATCTCCTTTTTCTATGTCCAGTATACCTATTCCTGTAGTCTCCAGTCCGGGATCTATTCCTAATATTCTTATTCTATCATCCGTCATTTTTAAATATCTAAACTTCGTTTAATATCTCATCCGGAATTTCAAGATTAGAATTCACATTCTGGACATCATCGTGTTCATCCAATGCATTGATAAGTCTCAGTGCTTTGACACTTTCTTCTTTGGACAATTTAAGAGTTGATTTGGGTATGAGCCCCAGCTCGCTGGATTTTATATTTATTTTATTTTTTTCCAGAGTTTCTTTAACTTTTATAAACTCGGCCGGAGGAGTTTTTATTTCATATACATCATCATCTTCATCGATATCTTCCGCTCCATTGTCAATCATATTGAGCATGAATTCTTCCTCGTTTTTGATATCTTTTCGCTCCACTACAATTATACCCTTTCTTTCAAATTGCCAGTTTACACTGCCGCTCTCACCCAGGGTCCCATTATATCTCGTTAAAATGTTTCTTATATCAGAAGCGGTTCTATTTTTATTCTCGGTCATTACTTCTACTATTATAGCTATCCCGCCTGGACCATAACCTTCATAAACTATGCTCTCGAAATTTCCTCCTTCTATCTCACCGGTTCCTTTTTTAACAGCTCTCTCTATGTTGCTCTGGGGCATATTGTATTCTTTAGCTTTGGCAATTGCATTTGCAAGAGCTATGTTGTCTCTGGGCTCGCTTCCTCCCCCTTCTTTTACCGCTACGATTATATTCCTGCTAAGTTTGCCGAACATATTACCCCTTTTTGCATCTTCCTTAGCTTTTTTATGTTTGATTGAATGCCACTTTGAATGTCCGGACATCAATTCTCTCCTTTATAATTTTTAATCATATTTATAAAATATTTATGTATTCTAAGATCATCCGTTAACTCCGGATGAAAGGTGCAAACCATAACATTATTTTCTCTTACAAGTACCATATCTTCCTTATGTCTTGCCAGAACTGCGACTTCTTTGCCTGCACTTATAATTTTTGGCGCTCTTATAAAAACAGATTTGAATTTACCGCCGTTCTCATTTCTATCAAGACTTATATCAAGCAGTTCCTCAAAGCTGTCTACCTGACGCCCGTACGCATTTCTCCGTACATCGATATTTATGTAACCCAGACCCGTATCTTCTCCTTCGATGTTTTTTGCCAGCAGAATCAGACCGGCACATGTACCGAATATTGGTTTATTCTTCCTGTTAAACTTATCAAGTTTATCCTTGAATTTATATTTATCGAGCAATTTATTAATAGTGGTACTCTCACCTCCGGGAATAATAAGTCCATCTATTTTATCCAGCTGTTCGGGAGATCTTACTTCTATCGCGGATACGCCGCACTCTTTCAATCTATTCATATGTTCTTTGAAAGCCCCCTGCAGGGAAAGAACGCCAACTGTAATAACCAATTCTTTTACCATCCTCTATTCGAGATTACTTCCTCTTTCGATAGCGTCGATACAGCCGTTCCTCTCATCGGATTTCCCAGCCCTTTTGAGACTCTCGCAAGAACTTCAGGATTATTATAATGCGTAGTAGCTTCGACAATTGCCTGGGCCATCTTTGAAGGATTCTCTGATTTAAAAATCCCTGAACCAACGAAAATACCATCTGCGCCAAGCTGCATAATCATTGCGGCATCGGCAGGAGTGGAAATTCCGCCAGCCGAAAAATTGACTACCGGTAAATTCTTGTTCTCGTGGACATATACCACCAGATCATAAGGAGCGCCCATTTCTTTTGATATCGTCATAAGCTCTTCCCTTGGCAGTGAAGCGATTTTTACAATCTCATCTTTTATACTCCTCATATGTTTCACTGCTTCTATAACGTCACCGGTACCGGCTTCTCCTTTTGTTCTTATCATTGCGGCACCCTCGCCTAATCTTCTTAAAGCTTCTCCAAGATTCGTAGCGCCGCATACAAAAGGAACCTTGAAGTTCCACTTGTTTATATGATATTTTTCATCTGCCGGAGTCAGGACTTCACTCTCATCTATATAATCTACACCTATGGACTCCAGGATCTGGGCTTCTGCAAAATGCCCTATTCTTGCTTTTGCCATTACCGGGATAGAGACGGCATCCATGATCTTTAATATTATTTCAGGGTCTGTCATCCTTGCCACACCGCCAGTAGCTCTAATATCCGCCGGTATCCTTTCCAGGGCCATTACAGACACTGCTCCTGCTTCCTCTGCAATTTTTGCCTGTTCCACAGAGGTGACATCCATGATCACCCCGCCTTTTAGCATCTGGGCAAGTCCCGACTTTACTTTTAATGTTCCTTTTTCCATATTATTAAAACACCTCCGGTTATTTTACACCTATCCCCAAAGACATGCTTTCCAGCCTTCTTATCCTTTCCTCGGTAGGAGGATGCGTATTGAATAGATTACTAAAGAATGCCTTCGATTTGCCTCCTATCGGATTGGCAATAAAAAGATGGGCAGTCGCGCTGTTTGCAGTTTTGACTTCGCTGTGACTGCTTATTTTCCTCAGCGCATTCGCCAGTCCCGCAGGATATCTTGAAACCAGAGCTCCGGTCGAATCCGCCAAATATTCTCTGTTTCTGCTAATTGCCAGTCTTATCAGAGTGGCAATTATCGGCGACAATATCAAAAGCGCAATTCCAACTACAAGAAAGATAAGGGTTATAATACCTCCACCCGAGCTTCTGTCTGATCTCCTTCCCCTGCCGCCGAAAATAAAGCTGCGTAATATAATATTACTTATTATAGTGATCATCCCCACAAGAATGACTACTATTGTTCCCAGCAGTATGTCGTAATTCTTTATATGAGAAAGCTCATGGGATATCACTCCTTTAAGTTCCTCGTCATTCAGGTTATTGAGCAGGCCCCTGGTAAAGACCACTACGCTGTTCTTTGGATTTCGTCCGGTGGCAAATGCATTCATTCCTTCATCCTCTATTGCATATATCTTGGGCATGGGCAGCCCGGCCGCTATTGTAAGTCCCTCTACCATATAGTATATCCTGGGATCTTCCTCTCTGGATATAGGCCTTGCCCGCGTGAGACTCAGCACTATCTTATCGCTGTAATAATAGCTCGAAAAACTCATGATAGTTGCAAGTATCAATGCGAATACCATGAACAATATAGAATAATTGTTACCTATGCCACGATAGTCCAAATAATAACCTAAAGCAAATCCTATGGCGGTTATGAAGACTACGAACCCAATTATTATAAATACAGTCTTTGCCCTGTTGCTGGCAATTTGTTCATACATAACTTAAATCACACCTTTTTCTAAACTATCTTTTTTAAAACTGAACTTTAACCGGTTCCCTGGCTGCAGCTTCCCCTATCTCGAAATAATCACGGGTAGTGAAATTAAACATCCTGGCAAACACATTTCCGGGAAATGTCTGTATTCTGGTATTGAGTTTCATCACCATATCATTATAAAACTGCCTGGAATATGCGATATTGCTTTCAATACCATTAAGCTGCTCCATTAATCTTGAAAAATGCTGGTCAGCTTTGAGATTGGGGTAATTTTCGGATAACGCAAAAAGTGACTTCAAGGTATCGGTAATCATATTTTCGGCTTTTGACTGTTCTTTTACAGTTTTAGCGTCAATTCCCATCTGCCTGGCACTTATTACTTTCTCCAGGGTTTCCCTTTCATGCGCTGCATATCCCTTGACGGTTTCTACCAGATTTGGTATCAGATCGTATCTTTTACGTAACTGCACATCGATCTGTGACCATGAGTTATCCACCTGATTTCTTAAAGATACTATGGAATTGTATATGCCTATTGCAATCAAAACTACAATTATAACAATTCCAAATATCACTGCTATAACGGCAATTACGGCTGGCAACATACTAACCTCCTGTCTACTTGTTTTTAATCATTTCTAAAATAAAATATTTTACATTTTTCCACATAAAAAACAAACAACTTTAGATTATATCATATAACCAATAGCAAAAATATAATGCTGAACAGTGGTCGATTTCAAGCCCTCAAAGCGTGCCAATATTGTTTTTACACAAAAAAAGTTTTATGGTATATTTCTTCTATTGCCTTATTGGCGGCTTAAATACTATCAAAATCTGACACTTTTCGCGGAGGATGCTAATGAATGGTAAAAGTTGCTCTAATAATAAAGTTATAGGGCTAATCTCTGGAAATGGCACCGGAAAAACTACTCTCGCAGAATGCATTTTATTCAATTCCAAAACAATCGATAGGTTTGGAACTATAGAAGCAAAAAATACGACTTCCGATTTCAGTCCGCTGGAAACCAGAAAAGGTTTCAGCATAAGCTCAAGCATACTTAATTATAAATGGAAAGATTTTAATATAAATCTTATAGACTGTCCGGGATATATGGATTTTATAGGTCAAACACAGGCCGTAATCAAAATAATAGACTGTGCACTTCTTGTCATTGATGCAAAATCAGGAATACAGGCCCCAACTGAATTAGTAATAGAACTGCTTGGCAAAAATCCCAGACCTGCGTTTCTCATATTAAATAAACTGGACCTGGAAAATATAGATTATTCTAAAGTCATTGAAGATATAAAAAATGAATACAAGTTAAAACTTGTCCCGATAACAGCTCCTCTGAACAGCGGAGAAAATTTTTCTAAGGTCGCTGATATACTTCAAAATCAGGCATATGAATATAAAGAGAAGAATTTTACAGGTAACAAGATTCTAATAGATGAAAACATTAAGGGCCAGATCGAACGCCATCATAACGAACTTATCGAGACTATAGTGGAAACGAATGATGAACTGCTTAATAAATATCTGGAAGGCGAAAAAATAGATGAAAACGTGATAAACGAAAACTTTAAAAAAGCAGTAATGGAAGGTAAGGTTATTCCGGTATTTGCAGTTTCTTCAGGTAAGAATTTCGGTATTGATATCTTAATGGACTATATAAATTCTCTTCTTCCCTCCGCACTCGATATACCGCCCGTAAAGGCGCAGGATTTAAATAAGAAATCAGAAATAGAAATCAAGCCTACTCCCGATAAACCGGTACTTGCATATGTTTTTAAGACAATGGCAGATCCTTATATAGGTAAGTTATCGATATTCAGGATTTTTTCGGGAACCATCAGGATCAATGAGAGTTATTATGTATCAAGTTCCGGAAAAACTTATAAATTCACCAATTTATTCAAACTGCTTGGTAAAAATCAAATCGATACAAGTGAAGCCTCCTGCGGAGAAATTGTAGCTGTTTCGAAGATTATGGATATTTTAAATGATGACACCATCTCCGGTCCGGACCAACCTTTGAAAATACCTGCAACTGAATATTATTCCCCTACACTGCCAAGAGCCATCATACCAAAAAGTAAAGGCGATGAAGAAAAAATTAGTAATGGCCTTTCCAAACTAATCCAGGAAGATCCGACAATTAAACATGAGCTAAACCAGGAAGTGCATCAGAATATAATCTTGGGTATGGGAGAACTTCATATTTCCACGGCCAAGGAAAAGTTAAAAGAAAAATTTGATATCGATATTGATATATTGGCACCACTGGTTGCATACAAGGAGACGATAAAAAAAGATGCCAAAGCGGAATACAAGTATAAAAAACAATCCGGCGGCAGAGGGCAATACGGACATGTTTTAATCGAGATCAAACCACTGCCAAGTGGTGGAGGTTTTGAGTTCAAGAACAGTATTTTTGGCGGCGCGATACCAAAAGGATATATACCGGGTGTAGAAAAAGGCATCAGAGAAGCACTTCTTAAGGGTGTTCTTTCGGAATCCCCTGTAGTGGATGTAAGTGTAAATTTGTACGATGGGTCATATCATACCGTTGACTCTTCAGAGATGGCCTTCAAGATTGCGGCATCTATGGCGTTCAAGAAAGGCATGCAGGAAGCGTCTCCCGTTATCCTTGAACCCATCAATGAACTTGAAATCACTGTACCCGAGAAATATATGGGAGATATAATAGGAGATATAAATTCAAAGAGAGGAAAAATAATTTCTATAAACCCGATTGAAAATAAAAAACAGCTGATCAAGGCTTCTCTACCTCAATCCGAGACTTTTAATTATACTATTGATTTGACTTCTCTCACCCAGGGAAGAGGACGGTTCTCTCAAAAATTTTCGCATTATGAAGAAGTACCCCCGATGCTGGCACAGAAAATAACCGAAGAAAGGAACAAGCAAAAGGAATGAAGAAGAAGCATAAACGACGTACGGTCATACTGGATAAAATTCCCTATATCCTGTTTGGGGTGATCCTTATAGCGGCAGTAATAATATTCTTCTCGGTCAGAAGCTGTATGCCGTTAAGTTTCTTTTCAGGCGGACAGGAAGAAACAGAAGAAGAAGAAGTGGAATATACGCTTTTCATATCTTCTCCGACAAATGACAAAGTTTTTGATTTCATCAATGAAAGTGAAGCGGTCCCGGTAGAGATCAGAGCACAAGAAGTTGAGAATACAGGCTATACTATAAAAATCCTGGTAAACGACAGCGAGATAAAATCATTTACCTCCCCTCCTTATGAATATAACTGGAACCCCGGAAGTTCCGGTGAATACGAGATGATAGCCCAGCTTATTGATGACAGCGGTAATGTATTAACAACCTCAAATACAGTGAATTTTACCGTCCAGTATGAGATAGAACCCGAGGGAGACAACGTCATTAGCGTCGATGTCGAAGAAAAGAAAAACCAGGTCCTTGACCAAACTATTCCGAGAATTCAGAATACTACAACTGGAGTCCCCATATTCTCATACAAATGTTATACTGCCCCGGTAATTGACGGCAGTATAGATGAATGGGATAAATTTGAGCGTTTTACAACCTTCACACCAACCATATTAAAAGAACATTACGCCTCTCACACCGATATTTCAGGTACATTTTATTCCTGCTGGGATGAAGACAATTTTTATTTTGCGATCCAGGTTCTCGATGATGTATTCAGCCAGAATTATACCGGTAATCAAATAAATAAGGGTGACAGTGTAATCCTTGTTTTTGATACCGAGTTGACTGAAGATATGCAGATTTCATTTTATAATAGTGATGATTATCGGATAGATTTCTCTCCTGGTAATTTCTCCGGAACATTTGCCGAATCTTTTATGAACTGGCCATCCAATGCACCCCCCAGAGGAGTAAACATTGCTTCAACCAGAATAGCAGGCGGATATATAATAGAGGCCAGCATCCCCTGGTATAACTTCACCAATTATATTCCTGAAGATCTGGATGTACTGGGATTTACCGTATCCATATTTGACACAGATCAACTGCCACTGGACATACCGACAACAGAACTTGTAATTTCCTCATCAAAAGTTTTTGATTTCAATAACGTTTCAATGCTGGGCTCAATTGCTCTAATAGACGCCGGAGACATTCAAAGCGCCGAAGAACCACCTAGCGAAGAAAGTGCAGAAGAAGAAACTCAGTAATTGCAATAATAGATGTTTATAGATCAAAAAGTTTTATCCCGGGAATATTTTTAAAATGACGATCTTTTGTTAAAACCACAGCATCGACTCTGATTGCAATTGCAGATATAAGAGCATCTGTAAGAGGGATTGTCTTGCCCTTTTTCTTAAGATTAAATAATATGTAACCCGCTTTCATCCAATCTTCAAAAATACAATCCACGTAAAGAATTGCGCTTATGGATCCGGATAACATTAGATACTCTTTTTCATTCTTTACTCCGTGCAATAATTCAGAAATAATTGGCCCAACCATATAAATATTTTCAAGATTTAAGTTTTCTTCAATAAAAGAAGTGTAATCGGGATTATTTTTAAAATATTCGATCCAGATCGAAGTATCTACAATAATTTTATTACTCATGGCATGTTTTTAAATTTATTTTCTGATAATTCTTTCTCTCTTAAAGACTTTATTTCTTTCTCGTCAAAAGAAATCTTAGATTTAAGCTGCATAAATTCTTTAAGTTTCCTAAACCTTATTGCATCCTCAATAGCATTTTCGATAGCTTTTGATCTGTTCTTTGTACCATAAAGAGCCTCTGCTTCCTTAATGATATTTTCAGAGATATTAATTGTAGTTATCATATATGCTCACCTGCATAATATATTACATAATAATTGTATGAAATACAAGA
>CAZYQD010000025.1:10878-13177 GCA_964649405.1 uncultured Actinomycetota bacterium | reverse complement strand
GCTGATATAAATATAAAAGCTACTACTACTGAAGGACTGGGATTTTGCGGCAGAGAAGAAGGAATTGCCGCACAGTGTATTGTTCTTTTGAAGCAGGTTTAGATAAAATTATATTTTGTTGCTGGCAGAATTAAAAAAAGTTTTTAAATAAATATTTTATAAGCACACCGGAGTAGACATGATACCTCGTTTTAGATTTGCCCCTTCTCCAACAGGAGGACTTCATATAGGAACAGCAAGAACTGCGCTGTTTAACTGGCTCGCGGCCAGGAGTATGAAGGGAAAGCTGATCTTAAGAATCGAAGATACGGATGTAAAGAGATCCAGTATGACTTATGAAAAATCCATAATAGAGGATTTAAAATGGCTCAGACTGGACTGGGATGAATTTTACAGGCAGAGCGAGAGGATCAAAATATATCAGAAATATGCCTTTAAATTGCTGGATGAAGGAAAAGCTTACAGATGTTTTTGCAGCCCTGAACGGTTGGAAAATCTTAAAGAGAGTCAGTATGCTGCAGGAAAGATGTCCAAATATGATGGACTGTGCAGGGAACTGGATAATACAGAGGTAGAAAAAAAATTAAAGGAAGATATACCTTTTGCCATAAGATTCAAAGTAGCAGAGGACAGGGAAATCATTTTTCGCGATTTGATAAGAGGAGAGATAAGTTTCAAGTCGGAAGTCATCGGAGATTTTATAATCATAAAATCCAACGGAACTCCATCCTATAATTTTGCAGTGGTGGTAGATGACGGAGACATGAAAATCACGCATGTGCTGAGAGGAGAGGATCATATAACCAATACCGCAAGACAAATCCTATTGTTTGAGAGTCTGGGATTTAGTCTTCCTACCTTTGCGCATTTTTCCATGATCCTCGGGAGAGATGGTTCCAAATTGAGCAAAAGACATGGATCCACTACTATTTCTCAGTTCAGGGATGGAGGATATCTTGCAGAGGCACTGGCAAATTATCTTTCGATACTTTCATGGGCGCCGGAGGAGGGACAGGAAATATTCAGCCTGGGAGATATTCTGGATAAATTCAAAATATCCGATATTTCAAAAAGTCCGGCTATTTTCGATGTGGATAAGTTAAACTGGATAAACGGTATTTATATAAGAAAAAAATCCGATAGCGAACTGGCAGAATTGTGTATGCCATACCTCATAAGTGGAAAAATCATAGATAAAAAAGATACAGAAGACAAAAAAATAATGGCTAAGATTTTAAAAGGTGTAAACGCATTCAAGGATAACTTAAAGGTTTTAGGCGACTTTTCTCTCTACATGAAAGATTTTTTTGAAGAAAAGATCACGGACTACAGTAAAGATGCGGACGAAATCTTAAAACTGGAGACGTCAAAAACGGTGCTTGAGACTTTTCTTGAGTTGTTAAAGAGTGAAAGTAAATCTTTTGACAATAATCCGGATATGGATTTTAATGAAGATCAGGGCAAAAAAATCATTAATTGGACTGGAGAACAATTAAAAAATCTAAACATAAAGGGTAAATATTTGTATATGCCCATTAGAATATCGATTACCGGTAAAACCCATGGTCCGGAACTGCCGAAAGTCATATCCATATTGGGTTTAGAAAATTGTATACAAAGAGTCAATCAAACCTTAGAATATATTAAAAAAAGTAAATTATAACTGGTTGGGTAAGATTATGGGATTAATATCAGAGTTGAAAAGCCTTGTAAAAGCTGCAAAAGATAGGGACCCCGCTGCGATAAGTACTACGGAGATTATACTTACCTATTCGGGAGTGCATGCGGTCATAAATCACAGGGTTGCTCACTGGCTTCATAAGCACAGGGTACCTTTTATTCCAAGATGTATATCGCAATACAGCAGATTCTTCACCGGAATCGAGATCCATCCTGGAGCCAAAATCGGCAGTGGTTTTTTCATAGATCATGGCATGGGAGTGGTGATTGGAGAAACTTCGGAGATTGGCAATAACGTCACTTTATATCAGGGTGTGACACTGGGCGGTACGGGGAAGGCAAAAGGGAAGCGGCACCCCACAATCGGAGACGATGTGGTCATATCCGCAGGAGCAAAAGTGCTTGGTTCAATCGAAATCGGGAACAATGTGATCATCGGTGCTGGAGCAGTGGTAGTAAAATCCGTTCCTGACAATTGTACCGTGGTAGGTGTCCCCGGAAGGATCGTAAAAATCGGAGGGGAAAAAGTACTGTCGGATGAATTTCATAGAATGAATTTACCTGACCCTGTAAGCGAGATTTTGAGTGATTGCTGTGCCAGGATAGATTTTCTTGAAAA
>CAZYQD010000025.1:0-10778 GCA_964649405.1 uncultured Actinomycetota bacterium | reverse complement strand
GGCGGAAATGTCTATTTCGAAGTCGGTAAATTTTCCGGTTATGGAAAACTTTCGGGACAGGATATAAATGAGATGAAAGAATCCGGGGATGATGGTTTTGAGAAAAAAAATAAAATAGATTTTGCTCTCTGGAAAGAAGCCAAAGAAGGAGAACCCTCATGGGAAAGTCCATGGGGCAAGGGGAGGCCGGGCTGGCATATCGAATGTTCCGCAATGTCAACAGCACTGCTTGCCGGGAAAATAGATATCCATGGCGGTGGGATAGACCTGATTTTTCCTCATCACGAAAATGAGATTGCGCAGTTCGAAGGGGCGTTTCCCGGAAAAGGTGACTTTGTTAAATACTGGATACATAACGGTATGATCGAGGTAAAAGAAGAAAAGATGTCGAAATCCAGCGGTCTAAAAGAAAACTGGATCTTAAGGAATCTTCTTAAGATTTATTCCCCCGACACGATAAAACTATATATACTTTCCACACATTACAGGAGCCCCTTAGAATTCAGCATGGAAAAGCTTGATGAAGCCGGCAGAGCGCTGGAAAAAATCACCAATACTTTGAAAAATATCAAATTCTTACTTGATAGATCAGAAGAAGGACTTCCCGAAACAATAAGCGAAGAAGATAAGGTAAAAAATGACACCGTGGTATCAGCGAATCTCGAATCTACCGTTAGGTCGTTCGAAGAGAATTTTAAAAATTCAATGGATGATGACTTTAATTCCGCAAAAGCTATAGGGGATATTTTTGAACTAATAAAGAATATAAACAATATCATACAGAAGCCGGATTTTGAGATCGACTCCTCTTTAAAAAAGATTCTACGAACTGCACATGAAAAAATAATCGAACTTGGAATGGTACTGGGATTGAATTTTGAAAAAGAGGTTTCAGACATATCTAAAAATTTAGAAACCAGAACGGAAATAGCAAAAGAAGAGATAGAAAAGCTGATAGCAGAAAGAGAAACTGCCAGAAAAAACAGGGATTACAAGAAAGCCGACGAGATAAGGATTTACCTGCAAGACAAGGGCATTGTACTTGAAGACAGAAAAGAAGGGACCATCTGGGAACTTAAAAGATAAGTCAGATAAAACAAATCTTTTTGACTCCCTGGATTACTTTTATTTATAAATTTTTTTAAAATATGAGATAACAATGGATCAAAATAGAAATTTCGAGTATTTGTACGGGATCAATCCTGTTTATTCACTGCTTACAATAAATGCGGGAAAAAGGAAAATATATCAGATACTGGTCAGCAAGAATAGGATCAAGGATTCCAGGATAAGAAGTATTTTAACGGAAGCAGAGAAGAAAAATATAGAGATTGTTGAAGTTGATCCGGTGCAATTTGACAAAATCTCCTCCGAAGATGTTAATTCCCAGGGTATTTGCGCCAGAGTATCACCGTATAACTATAATGACCTGGAGCGGTATTTGAATAAGGAAGCAGGGGACAAAAGCAAGCTTGTTATACTGGATGGAATAACCGATGTGGGAAATTTTGGTTCCATAATAAGGAATTGTAACGCATTTGGTTTTGAAGGGATCATCATACCTGAGAGAAGAAGCGTGGCCTTAAATGAGAGGGTAAGTAAGATTTCTGCAGGCGCCCTTGAAGAGGTAAAGATATTCAGGACTGTAAATATCGTAAGAACTCTTAAAGAGCTTAAAAATAAAAGATTCTGGGTTTATGGAACAACACTTGATATGACTCCGGAAGTAAAATATCTGGATGATGTGGATTTTACATATCCTCTTGCGCTGGTTTTTGGAAGCGAAGATAGGGGAATAAGTAGATTGGTCAGTGCGAACTGTGATATGATGATTTCCATAAGACTCGCCGGCAGGATGCAGTCGCTTAATGTATCTGTTGCAAGTGGAATTATTCTGTATAAAGTGCAGGAGCAAATTGAAAGAACAAAATGAAATAGAAGACCTGGTAATAGTAGATGGCCATAATTTCATTTTCAATCTTTTAAAAGGCGCCAAACCCAGCAGTGAAAAATTAGCTTACCTCAGAGAAAAATTGGTAGCGGATCTTGATTGGTATAAAAATCAAAAAAATTGCGATATGGTAGTCGTCTTTGATGCCCGAAACAGCGATAATCCTTCAAGAAGTATTCAAACCGTGGATGGAGTAAAAGTCATTTATTCCAGAAAGAATGAAACGGCTGATGATATTATCGAAGAACTGGCCGGTATGGAGACCGGTTACCGGAGAAAATTTGTGGTCACATCCGATTATCTTCAGCAAAAAGTAGTTTTTGGAAAAAATATTTACCGGAAATCCAGCAGGGAATTCAATCTGGAGATAAAGGATCTGAAGGAAAGAATAAGGGAAAGGATTACCCGCTCAAAAGAAGACTCTGATAAAAAGTTTCATTCCCTTGAAAAAAGACTAAGCGGCAAAGAGAGAAAAAAGCTATCGGAACTGCGTAAGAAACAAGATCTATGAGCTTCCGGAAAATAATAAATAAATCCTATCTGATTATAGTTTTATCTATTATTTTTTCTTTTGTTTTTTTAGGCTGCGGCCTGTACTACGATTACAGAGATGCCAGTGATTCCGGTGGAGTCGAAGATGGAAGCGGTATATTGGTAAAGGAAGTAATAGATGGTGATACCATCGTCCTTTCGAGCGGAAGCAGGGTCAGGCTCATCGGTATTAATACCCCTGAGTATGGTATGTATTTTTTCGAAGAAGCCAAAGAGGTCCTTGAGGCGATAGTTCTGGGGAGAGAAGTAATTCTGGAAAAAGATATAACCGATAAGGATAAATACGGCCGGCTTTTAAGATATGTGTATACGGGGAATCTGTTCGTAAATCTCGAGATGGTAAAAAGAGGATTTGCCAATACTTATACTTACCCACCGGACGTAAAATACAACGAAGAATTCCTGGAAGCGGAAAGATATGCCAGAGAAAACAATCTGGGACTATGGCTGAAATCAAAGGTGGATATTGTAAAAATCACCATTAACTATGATGCCAGGGGTAATGATAATGTTAATTTGAATGATGAATATATAATAATGGAGAATATCGGAAACAGCTCCGTCGATATCGGTGGCTGGACCATTAAAGATAGCGGTACCAATATATACAGATTTAAAAAATATTTCTTCGAGTCAGGTACCAGGATATATCTTTTTACGGGAAGCGGTAAGGACGCGAATGTTAAATTTTACTGGGGCAGCACTAAACCTATATGGAACAATGATAGTGACGCTCTTTATCTAAGGGATAAGGAAGGTCTGCTAGTAGAGATTTATAATTATTGAAGCTAAAATCATTATATTATTTTTTCTTCTTCGATGAAGTGGGTATGAATATTTCCTGATATGAAATTCTTGTTCGTTATGATCTTTTTGTAGAAAGGTATTGTAGTTTTTATCCCCTCTATTTTGAATTCATCCAGCGCTCTTTGTGATTTTTTTATTGCTTCTTCCCTGGTATTGTCCCACACAATAAGCTTCGCTATAAGGGAATCATAGAACGGAGAAACTTCGCAATTCGGATGTATAAAGGTATCCACTCTCACACCCGGTCCGCCAGGTAAAAAGAAATCCGTTATTTTCCCCGGGCAGGGTCTGAAATCGTTGTCCGGGTCCTCTGCATTTATCCTGAACTCTATACAATGACCACGCGGATTATATTCAGTTCTTAAATCACTGGTTCTCTGGCCTGCAGCTATCTTTATTTGTTCTTTGACGAGATCGAGTCCGGTTACCATTTCGGTTACGGGATGCTCTACCTGGATTCTTGTGTTTATTTCTATGAAGTAAAAATTCCCATGCCCGTCTACCAGGAATTCTATCGTTCCAAGATTTTTGTAATTTATCACCTTTGCTGCTTTTACCGCATATTCTCTCATAAGTTTGACGATCCTTGGGGATATGTTTACTGCAGGTGCTTCCTCGATAAGCTTCTGATGTCTTCTCTGAATGGAACATTCTCTTTCTCCCACACATACGATATTGCCATAATTATCTGCAATTATCTGGAATTCGACGTGTCTTGGCCTGGGGATATATTTCTCTATATAAACCTTACCGTTTCCGAAGGAAGACTCCGATTCGGATTTAGCCATTGGAAGATGCGCAACGAGGTCTTCTTTATTGTCACAGATCCTCATGCCCTTTCCACCGCCTCCAAAGGACGCTTTTATGATTACCGGGTAGCCAAGATGCTTGCCCAGATTCAGCGCTTTCTTTATATTACCCACGTCGCCTGTTGATCCGGGAATGACCGGTATCTTGTTTTTCTTCATGATATCTATAGCGTTGGACTTGTTTCCGGCAAGCGAGATTGCTTCGGTCGGGGGTCCTATAAAAACAAGTTCATTTTGCATGCAGGCATCTACAAATTTAGGATTTTCTGCCAGAAATCCATAGCCGGGATGAATGGCGTCACAGCCGGTTACCTTAGCGGCAGAAATTATATTATCCATATTAAGATAACTTTTAACAGGAGGAGGGGGACCAATGCATATACTTTTATCCGAGAGTTTTGTATGGAGGCAGTCCTTATCGGCAGTCGAATATACCGAGACAGTTTCGATATTCATTTCCCTGCAAGCCCTGATTATTCTTACCGCGATTTCCCCTCTGTTTGCTATAAGGATCCTTTTAAACATAAGACTACTTTTTATCTTTCTTTATGACTATTAGGATCTGATCGAATTCTACGGCATCTTCATTGGAAACCAGAATATCTGTTATTTGACCTTCATGATCCGCATTTATCTTGTTCATAAGTTTCATGGCTTCTATGATACACAGAGTATCGCCCTTTTTGACCCTGTCTCCGACTTTTACAAACGGAGGGCTGTCCGGGGTGGGAGTTGAATAAAAAGTACCTACAATCGGGGATTTAACTTCTATTATATCTTCGGGTTTCTTTTCCCGGGGCTGCTCCGGCAATTTTTCTCTGGTATCCTGCCCGGCAGATCTGAACTTTGGATTGTTTATGGATATCTTTACACCTTCTACTTCCAGTTTTATTTCTTCTATATTGCTGCTTTCGACCAGGCTGGTTATTTCCCTTATTTTCTTGACATCGAGGTTCTGCAGTTTTGCCATGGGATCGGATTTTCTTCTTTTAAAAATAATGCCTGTCCCGGTTATACCGGTATCCTTTTCTGCCTGAGGTTTCTTAAGGCCGGCTTTTTTTTCTTCCAGGAATTTTCTGGTCTTTTCGGGAAAGAAACAATAACTTAAAATATCTTCCTCTCTATCGGAGAGTTTTTCCAGTTCGCTTTTACACTTCGGATAGATGTCCTCTGCTTCCATGATGGATGCGGACTTTTCTTCTTCCGAAACGCTTTCCATTTTTTCAAGGATTTTTTTATCGATCTTTCGCGGGATTTTTCCAAAATAACCGTTTATAAGCTTTTTAATCTCATCGCACATGATTTCCCATCTGGAATCGGATATGACCGTATTTAGTATTGCTTGGCTTCCTATGATCTGGCCCACAGGGGTTGCAAGCGAGGGACTTCCTATCTCATTTTTTATGGTAAAAATCTCTTCCAGCACTGAATCCATCGCTTCTGTTTCACCGATTTCTGCAAGCTGGTTACCTATATTTGAGATGAGCCATTTAGGAAGAAGATTTTTATTGGTATTGTTCAGTATGAACCTCGTAGAAAACGAATCCTGTTTTATAATCGGATAAATATTTCTTTTTATGGTCTCGCTTAACTTTAAGATTTTCGAATGGTCCAGATTATGCGAAATACCCGTGTCATTAAGGCTCAAGATAAATGAAAAGACGGTAGGATTATAATCATTATACGAGGAGGGCAGTAAACTCAAATCGACTCCATTACATCCATTGCGGCATGCTTCAAAATAATTGAGTACTTGAAGACCCCTTAAGTTTGTTGCGCTAAAAAAAATGGGGATATCGATCTCACTGCTTAAGTTTTTGAAAAGTTCCGCCGCTTTTTTGGGAAGTATTATCGATTCCACATCTTTTATGCATATGCTGCTGCTGCCATAACTTTTTAGCTTTTTGGCGGTTTTAATATAGAAGCTGTTATTCTCCAGTCCGTCGTATATTATGGTTCCCTGACAGGCGGCTTTGTTTTCGACTACTGTGGATACGGTGTATTTTAAATTATTCGTATCATTTAAAGAATCATATACCCTGAAAATGTCGATTCCTTTTTCTTTGCACTGCTTTACGAACCTCTTTATCATGTCTTTTGAATAGACTTCCAATCCGCCCAGATTCCTGGATCCAATAAGTACCTGCAGGCGTGTGGATGGTATCCTGTTTTTAATATAAGAGACAACATCCAGAGGAACCATACCAAGACCGCTGTCCAGGATTTTCTCGAAACTCGAACCACCCAGCACTTCGAGGCTGTCATATTTTATACCGCTCATCTCCTCCAGAATAGTATCCAGTATCCTGGTATCCAGATATTCAACTTCCGTATTCTGGAATATATCTCTTATGGTGATATCGTTTATCTTTATCTTTTTCATTTTTTGATCTTATTTATGTTGATGATGCTTACTGCCGCTATTACTTTGAAAAAATCTATTAGAAGAAAAGGCTGTGTTCCCAGTTTCCAGGTTTTTACCAGCATACCTGAAATGGATCCTGCGCCTGTCATGGTGTAGAAATACCCGAAAAGGTAAATAAATCCAAAAAGATGTATCAGTATGACTCCGAAGATGCAGGAAACAAACGAGGCCAGTATATGACTTAAAGAATTCCCATCTTTTTTTGCCCAATTTTCATATATGTATCCTGTAACAAATGCTGCCGCCATAAAGCCGATCACATATCCCACGGTAGGGCCGGTAAGGAGAGCCGTACCGTTTTTAAAACCGCTGAAAACCGGAAGTCCCATAATACCCATCAGTATATACATCGTCTGGCTGGCAAGGGCCCATCTGCTTCCCAGAAAAAGCCCTGAAAGCAGTACGGTCAGGACCTGCGTGGTTATGGGGACAGGGGTAAAGGGTAGATACACGAATGAATTTGCGGAGATTGCCATAAGAATGGCAAAGATAAGCGAGAATGCAAACTTTGCCATTATGTCCGCGCCGTAATACCCCGCTCTTACTTTTATGCCTGCTGTTTCACTTGCCGCATCTATTCTGCTGTTCATAAACCTCTCCAGTGTATTTTTTTGGTGTTATTGGTTCTGTAAGCTTGTAAAGACTCTTTTTAAGACGCTTCGGTATTTATAAAGTTTCACCCCCGGAAATTACATCTGGTTGTATTTACACCCAAATAGTGTGAAACTATTGGATTATACACCCGTCTTTTTATAAAGCAACTCTCCGGAGTAGTTTTATGATAAGTTATAACAGAGGATCAATCGGAGGATCTATGAGATATCTTTTAACTGAAGAACAGAAGATGATTGTGGATATATGCCGTCAGATTGTGGCGGAAAGGATAGTTCCCGTCAGGGCAGAATTGGATGAGTCGGGGACATTTCCACGTGAGATAATAAATGAGATCGGGAAAAGCGATCTTTTCAGAATATTTATACCGGAAGAATTTGAAGGAATGGGCACCGGTATTTTTGAAGTTTGTCTTGCTACCGAGGAATTGAGCCGGGGAGATTTAAGTGTGGCAACTTCATACGCGGCATCGGGTCTCGGCCTTATACCAATACTTGTAGCCGGAAGCCAGGAGCAGAAAAAGAAGTTTTTGCCACAACTTGCAAGCGGAAGCAAGCTTGCTGCTTTTGGGCTGACTGAATCGGAAGCAGGAAGCGATGCCGGTGGTATCAGAACGACCGCAAAAAAAGACGGAGACTTCTATATTTTAAACGGGACCAAGCAGTGGATAACAAACGGCGGTGAAGCGGATATCTATACCATTTTTGCTATGACCAATCCCGATAAGGGAGTAAGAGGAGCAAGCGCCATTATTGTGGAGAAAGGAACTCCCGGTTTCGAATTTGGAAAGAAGGAAAACAAACTGGGTATAAGAGCCTCGGCAACAAGGGAGCTTATATTTACTGACTGCAAAGTGCCCAAAGAGAATCTACTGGGTAGTGAGGGAATGGGCTTTATCATAGCAATGAAAACATTCGATCAGTCCAGACCCGCGGTCGGCGCTCAGGCAGTTGGAGTTGCACAGGGAGCACTTGAGGAGGCTTTAAATTATTCAAAAATAAGAAAGCAGTTTGGCGCACCCATATCTTCCTTTCAGGCAATCCAGCATATGCTTGCCGATATGGAAACGAATGTCGAAGCGGCAAGGGCGCTTGTTTACCATGCCGCAAGGGTAATAGACAGCGGCGAGAAAAACGTTACAAGGTTATCTTCGATGGCAAAGCTTTTCGCGTCGGACATGGCAATGAAAGTTACAGTCGATGCGGTCCAGATACTTGGCGGATATGGTTTTATGAAGGAATATCCTGTTGAAAAAATGATGAGGGATGCCAAGATAACGCAAATCTATGAAGGAACCAATCAGATAATGAGAAACATAATAGCCCTGGATATGATAAAAAGGGGAGTGCTCTAAAAAACTCAAAAGCAGAAGTCAAGGGCAAAAGTTAAAGAATTCCCAGTGATTTAGAAGGTTAGATAAATTTTCCAATAACTTAAATTTAATATAATTAAAAAATTTTTTATCTTTAACAGGTGATTCAAATCAAAATTGCGGTATGTATAAAGCAGGTGCCCGGCACCATGGAAATTAAAATCGATCCCGAAACCAATACACTGATAAGGGAGGGGATCGAGAATATAATAAATCCTTTTGACTCCTATGCAATCGAGGAAGCAGTCAGGACAAAGGAAAGACTCAGTGATGAGGAAGTAGAGGTAACCGCCCTTACTATGGGTCCTCCACAGTCAGTGGATATACTTAAGGAAGCCATATCTGTGGGTGCAGACAGCGCCATCCTCCTTTCTGACAGGGCATTTGCCGGAGCGGATACATGGGCAACTTCTAAAACACTTGCAAAAGCTATAAATAAGTTAGAGGATTGCCGCCTTATAATACTGGGCAAACAGACCGTGGATGGGGATACCGGACAGGTCGGACCGGAACTGGCCCAGAGATTAAATATTCCTTTTGTAGGCTATGTCAGCAGCGTCCTTGAAATAAATAGAAGTAAGATGAAAGTTAAAAGGCTCATGGAAGACAGATACGAGACTTTTGAAATAAATCTACCTGCTGCCATATCGGTGGTAAAAGATATAAATGTTCCCAGGGTTCCTTCTCTCAGAGGAAAGATGAAAGCAAAAACCATAGAGATTCCGGTATGGGATGCAAAAAAACTGGAAGCAGGTGAAAATGAGGTAGGACTTGCCGGTTCTTATACCCAGGTTGTAAAGATTTTCACTCCTCAAATAAAGCATGATACCAGAATGATAGAAGGTACTGCCGGGGAGCAGGTGGAAGAGCTTCATAAAATACTAAAAGAATTAAATGTAGTGTCAGGGAGTTGATATTTTTTGGAAATCAAGGTAGATGAAAAAACCTGTACAGGCTGCAGTCTCTGTAAGAAAGTCTGTCTGTACGATGCAATCGAAATAGTGGATGGTAAGGCAGTAATAAATGAAAACTGCGTATTCTGCGGTGCCTGTATTGAGGCCTGCAAATTCAAATCTATCGAGATTGTAGGGCTCGCCGAAGAAAAGAAAGACTTTTCAGATTATAAAGGAGTATGTGTCTATCTTGAAGCAAATGGTATTACCATAGCCGATGTAGGATTCGAACTTATAAGCGAAGGCAGAAAACTTGCAGACAGGCTTGGAGTAGAACTTTCGGCTGTTGCCATTGGAAGCGGTATTAAAGAGAGTGCAGCGGAGGCTTTCGGATATGGTCTGGACAAACTCTATCTTCTCGATAGCCCAATTTTTTCTAACAACCTTGACGATATATTTGCCAAAGCTCTGGTGCAGGTAATTCATAAATATAAACCGGATATATTCCTAGCTGGAGCAACATGGTTCGGAAGAACCCTGATCCCGAAAGTTGCAGCCATCTTAAAAACAGGACTCACTGCAGACTGTACCGGTCTTGCAATAGATGAAGAAAAAAAGATACTTCTTCAGACCAGGCCAACCTTTGGAGGAAATATACTGGCAACTATAGTCACCAGAAATGCAAGGCCGCAGATGGCAACGGTAAGACCCCATGTCATGGAGAAGAAAAAGACTTCAGAAGAAAAGGGAGATTACAAGGATAGGATCGAATATATAAAAATTGATGAATCAAAGTTCAAGACAAAATACAAACTGCTCGGAATCGACAGGGAACTTGATGAGAAGATAAACATCACCGATTATGATGTCATAGTATCAGGCGGCAGAGGAATTGGCGGAAGCGAAAAGTTTCCGATGATTAAGGAACTTGCGGACCTTCTGGGAGGAGTGGTAGGAGCATCAAGAGCAGCGGTCGATTCGGGTTGGATATCATATCCTCATCAGGTTGGACAAACCGGAAAAACGGTCAACCCCAAAATATACATTGCCTGCGGTATCTCTGGAGCAATCCAGCACCTTGCCGGAATGCAGACCTCGGACATCATAATCGCCATTAACAAGGACCCCAGCGCTCCCATCTTCAAAGTGGCCAATTATGGGATAGTGGGAGATGTATTTGAAGTGGTACCGATGTTGATAAAGAGACTAAAGAATGGGAAATCGTTGATTTAATCTTGATTGAATATATGGAAATAACCAAGTTATTTGAAATTGTTATTTTAAAAGGTTCGAGTCCTATTTGGGGAGCCAATCATATCAAATTTAAAAGTTCTATTATTATTACAGATTTCTTTTA
>CAZYQD010000024.1:0-13222 GCA_964649405.1 uncultured Actinomycetota bacterium | reverse complement strand
ACACATCATTCCTTCCGACAGCTGTCCCCTTATTTTACTCTTTTTTATAGTAATATCCTTTATCTTTGCTCCCGGAAGCGCAACGGCAACTTTATCTTCTTTTTTGAAATTGCTGGCCCCGCATACTATATCCAGTTTTCTTGACCCTATATCTACTTTACATAAATATAATTTATCGGCATCAGGATGGTCGGAGTAATCAATGATCTTTCCTACGATTATATCTTTATATCTGCCGCCCACATATTCTACCTTTTTTACCTCGGTTCCGCTCATAGTAAGGGCATTTACAATACTTTCGGGTTCAAGCGTACCCGTATCCAAAAATTCACATACCCAGTTTAAAGTTACTTTCACTTTTTTAAATTTCCTTCTTCTAAATGTACTTTTTAAGATATGTTATTTCATAAAATAATTAAAATAGCAGCTTCGTATTGAATTACAATATATCAGAAAGTTAAAATTGTTCGATAAATCTTAAATCGCTTTCAAAGAATAGTCTTAAATCATCGATACCATATTTTAACATACAGATTCTTTCTATTCCCATCCCAAAAGCAAAGCCGCTTACTTCTTCAGGATCATATCCAACATATTGATACAGATTGGGATCTACCATTCCGGAACCCAGTATTTCCAACCATCCGGATCCCGAACATACTCTACACCCTTTACCGCTACATATATTACAGGAAACATCGACTTCTGCGCTGGGTTCTGTGAAAGGAAAATAATGGGGTCTGAACCTTACTTCCCTGTTTTTTCCAAAAACCTCATGCGCAAAGGTTTCAAGCGTCCATTTAAGATTACCAAAATTTACTCCCCTGTCTATTACCAGGCCCTCTATCTGGCTGAACATGGGAGTATGTGATATATCATAATCCCTTCTGTAAGCTTTTCCTGATGATATTATCATCAAGGGTGGTCTATGACTCTCCATGTATCTTATTTGAACTGGTGAAGTATGAGTCCTGAGAAGTGTGTTTTCAGAAATAAAGAATGTATCATGCAATGATCTTGCCGGATGGTCTGCGGGAGTGTTCAATGCCTCGAAATTATAGTAATCTGTCTCAACTTCAGGTCCCTCTGCAATTTCGAATCCCATTCCAATAAAAATTTCTTCGATTTCTTCTATGACCTGTGAAATGATGTTCTTTTTTCCCTGTCTGACACTTTTTCCCGGTAATGATAAATCGATATGCTCTTTTTTTAACTTATTCTCATATTCGATACCTTTGAAAAATTTTTCTTTCTGCAGGATATCCGACTCTATTTTATTTCTGGCAGTATTGGATTTTTTACCGGCAACTGGTCTTATATTATCGGGCAGGGACCCAATATTTTTTAAAATATTAATCAGGAAACTTTTTTTTCCGGTATACTTTGTCCTTATTTTCTCCAGTTCGTTTAGATCTTTCACGGTTCCCAGGTCTTTTTCAAAATTACTTAGTTCTGTTTCTATCTTTTTTTCCAACTGGCTAAGTGTATTTTCTTTTTCGTTCATATTCTTACGCTATTTGTTCTTTTACAATCTCGGTCAACTTTTGAAAAGCATTGGGGTCATTTACAGCCATCTCGGATAACATTTTTCTGTTAATATCGATACTTGCTTTCTTTAGCCCATTTATGAACTCATTATATGAAATCCCATTGATTCTTGCTGCAGCATTGATCCTTGTGATCCACAATCTCCTGAAATTCCTTTTATTATTTTTTCTATCCCTGTATGCATAGCTCATCGATTTGAGCAACTGTTCTTTGGCAATTTTATAGCTTCTGCTCTTGGAGCCGTAATATCCTCTTGCTTCTTTTAATACTTTTTTATGTTTTACTCTCTTGACCTGTCCTCTTTTTACCCTGGTCATCTAAATCACACCTTTCTTATCTGGCTAATAGTCTTTTTACCTTTTTACTGTCGGCAGCGGATACCTCCTGCATTTTACTGAGCCGTCTTTTTCTTTCAGCATTCTTTTTGGTCAGAATATGACCTTTATATGCTTTTACCCTTAGAATCTTTCCGCTACCGGTTATTTTAAATCTCTTGGCTGCTCCTTTATGAGTTTTAATTTTTGGCATAATAATCCTTCCGATTAAACTATTGAATATTAATATTTATTTTCAAACTGGCGATAAAATCGTTATTATATTATATCCGTCCAATTTTGGTTCCAGTTCCATTGTGCCTTTGTCTTTTAATTCCTCAATTAACTTATTTAACATATTTATACCCAGTTCTTTATGTACAATCTCCCTTCCTCTGAACATGACCGTGATTTTTACTTTGTAACCACATGTCAAAAATTTTTCTATTTGTCTTTTTTTGGTATTCAGGTCATTTATATCTATTTTGGGTCTTAATTTTATCTCTTTTATAATGATCTGGGATTGCTTTTTTTTCTTTAACTTTTCCGATATCTCAAGCTGATATTTATATTTTCCATAATCCATTATTTTACAGACCGGTGGACTGCTCTTGGGTGAAACTTCGACTAAGTCCAGGCCACTGTCTTCAGCAGTTTTTAGTGCTTCTCTTATTGGAATGACTCCAATCTGACTGCCATCCTCGGCAATCAACCTTACTTCGGGTACCCTGATCTGTTCGTTTGTGCGAATTCTTCTGTTGTTTTCGAAGTTACACCTCCTTGAATTTTTTAAAAAAAAATAGGCAGATAAATCATCTACCTATTTATTTAAATTTTAATTTAAAAATAATTAACCAGATCAACTGGCCCGTTAAACCGCCATCTGGTGAGAAATAGATGATTTCTACTTATTTTTCTTATTCTTTCTATTATTTTTACAATTTTATATTATTAATTTCGGAATTATACTAATTATTGATTACTTTGTCTATACTGCTTCTTCTCTCTCTTCTTCCGGAATATATCCCTCGTCCCATGCTTTATCGGCAATTACCTTATAATCGCTGGCATATTTATCAAGAGGTCTTGCCAGGCACCCTATGACCGTTTCAGCACCTTCATGTGTAGGATAAGCACCGCTTTCGGCAACTATATCTCTTAAAACATCTGGGCTATCTATTATACAGCATGGTCTGAGATGGTTTTTTGTATAAGGCTGTCTTTTTCTGAATCCTTTGAAGAAATTCGAATTCAATACTTCGATAAGACTTTTTTCTTTTATGTTATCGGTCGCAAAATGTACGAAAACACATGGTTCGACATCTCCGTTTACATTTATATGCAGATAATTCTTACCACCGGCCATACAGCCATTTACCAGCGGCCCGTCGTTCCAGAAATCAGCTATCACTATTTTATTATCCTTCCTTATCTCAAGGATCCTTTCTCTCCTGTAATCTCTTTGCTCCGGAGTGGGCATAAGATCCATTTCCGGTTCCTTCCCTATCGGAATATAATTAAAGTACCATCCTATAAATGCTCCTTTTTCTACAAATAAATCAACAAATTCATCACTTACTACCAGATCGTTATTGCTCCTGGTAGCTGTCACAGAAAAACCAAAAAGCACTCCATTATCATTCAGGGCATCCATTGCTTTCATAATCCTTTTCCATGCACCCTTGCCCCTCCTGATATCGGTTTCCTTTTCAAAACCTTCCACACTTATACAGGGAACCGCATTTCCAAGTTCGGCAAGTTTTTTTGCGACTTTATTATCTATCAGCTGACCATTTGTATAGATCTGAAAAAATGAATTATTATGCCTTTCCAGAAAATCATATAATTTATCCCAGCAGAACGGTTCTCCACCGGTAATAACAAAGAAGTATAACCCTATGTTGTTTGCTTCCTCTATTACTCTGTTACAAACATCATATGGAAGATCGTTCTTTTTAGAATATTGCCATGCATAACATCCAAAACACTTAAGGTTACACCTCATAGTAGGACTCAATACTAAAAGATTTGGCGGATTAAAGCCGTATTTTTTTGCAAAAGCAAGTCTTCTGGGTTGACCCTGGACCATCGAATTATTTATAAGGTTCATAACTACTTTTTCTCTTACCTGAGGTGATATCCTTGAAGCCTGCATCTTGAGATTTATAAGTAAATTTTCCAGAAAATCTCTTTCTTCTTTTTTCTTCAGTCTGTATACCCGGCCCTTGATCAATGAAAGCCATCTTTCATCGGAAATTTTAGGTAGTACCTTTAATACGCCCCTTATGGCTGTCTTTGTAGTGTATAGCTTTACTCTTTCCTTTATGGTCATTTTTATGCCCTCTGATAGATTGGTAAGTAATTTTATGAGCTATTTAAAAGCTATTATATATTTGAATCAGTATCTCAAGAGTGTTTAGTTAAATTATAAAATTATTTTTTAAAAAATAAAGATAAATATAATTTCAGCCTAATAGATATTCTTTTTATTTTCTATGACATCTTTTAATTCACCGGTAAAATCCGAAAGTTTTATTTCTTTCATATCCCCGCCAGTTTTTTTCCTTACGGTAATTGTCCTTGTATCTTGCTCATTTTTCCCGACTATTATCATATAAGGTATTTTTTTTACTTCTGCCTGTCTTATCTTTTTATTTAACGACTCTACTCTGTTATCGATCTCGACTCTAAAACCTTTTTTTTCAAGATCATTATAGACTTCTGTACCATAATCATAAAATTTTTCTGAAATCGGAAGTACTATTATCTGCTGTGGTGCGAGCCATGGCGGCATGTTCCCGCTGTAATGCTCGATTAATATCCCTAAAAACCTTTCTATGCTGCCCAGAACTGTCCTGTGGATCATGACCGGCCTGTGCCTTACATTGTCTTCTCCCATATATTCTATGTCGAATTTCTCAGGCATTGCAAAATCAAGCTGTATGGTACCACACTGCCATGTCCTTCCAAGACAGTCCAGTATATGAAAATCTATCTTTGGACCATAGAAGGCACCTTCTCCTTCATTGATCACAAATTCAAGCCCTCTTCTTTCAATTGCTTTCTTGAGTATATTTTCTGCTTTCTCCCACATCATATCGGTACCAATTCTTTTTTCGGGCTTTGTCGAAAGTTCCAGATGGTATTTGTCAAAACCAAAAACTTTATAAACCCGGTCTATCAAACCTATTATCTTCGATACTTCTTCTTCTGCCTGTTCTTCCGTGCAGAATATATGAGCATCATCCTGCGTAAAGCTTCTTACCCTGAACAATCCATGTAAAACTCCCGATTTCTCATGACGGTGAACCAGTCCTAACTCTGCTATCCTTACAGGCAATTCTTTATATGAATGCTGGTTTGTTTTATACACTATAATCGTTCCGGGACAGTTCATTGGTTTTACCGCATAATCATCTTCATCGATTTTAACAAAATACATATTTTCCCTGTAATTATCCCAGTGCCCTGAAGTTTTCCATAACTGATTGCTTAATATGATCGGGGTGTTTATTTCCTGATACCCTTCTTTTTTATGTTCCTTTCTCCAGTAGTCCAGTATGATCCTTATTATACTCATTCCCTTTGGATGGAAAAATGGAAATCCCGGAGCTTCATCATGAAAACTAAAAAGGTCCAGATCTTTTCCTATTTTACGATGATCGCTTCTCTTTGCCTTTTCCAGTCTATCCAGGTATTCTTTTAACTCTTCCTTTTTAAAAAATGAAGTTCCGTATATCCTTACGAGCATCTTATTTTTTTCATTTCCCCTCCAGTAAGCACCGGCAACACTCAGTAGTTTGAATGATCCTACTTTTCCGGTAGAAGGTATATGAGGTCCCGAACATAAGTCGATAAAATCTCCGGAAGAATAAATACTGACACTTTCCCCCTCGATGTCTCCTATAAGCTCGATCTTATAGGGATTGCCTTTGAATAGCTTCCTCGCCTCTTTTTTACTGATTTCTTTTTTCTCAAATCTATAATCCGCCTTTATTATTTTTTTCATTTCTTCCTCTATCGAAGGGAGATCTTCCGTAGATACATTTATATCTGTTTCAAAATCATAATAAAAGCCTTCCTTTATAGATGGGCCTATGGCAAATTTTACGTCGGGGAATATTTTTTTTATAGCTGCAGCCATTATATGAGAGGAACTGTGATTTAAAATATCGGAAGCTTTTTCATTATTTTTTATCATTTATAATAAATTCCTTTATGAAGTCTTTTTATATATTTTCTTCCATAAGAACAATTAATCATCTATAAAAAAATGGAGCGGAAGACGGGATTCGGACCCGCGACCCCCACCTTGGCAAGGTGATGCTCTACCAACTGAGCTACTTCCGCCCGGCAAAATTTCGGTTCAATTATTATATTACTATTATCATTTATTTTGCAAAACAAATATTAGCCACTTGAAAAATAAAAGTCAACAAAACGCCCTTGCTGGCTTTCTTAATTGTGTTAAAAAAATATATTATATATTATTAAGAAAGAATTCTTTTTTTATTAAATATTATTTTATATAATTACATTTAATTTTCCTTTAATAACTAAATTATATATCCAGGTGCAAGATGAATGAAAAATTTTCATATGACGAAAAGGCTCAGACTATAGGGTATTTTCCTTTTATGGAACCCGATGAAAAAACTGTATTTGCGGTACCCGGAACTCTGGAAAATCTAATAAGTGGTTTTCTGGTTTTGACCAGTAAAAAATTATTTTTTTATTTTTATTCCAATATAACAAGAGATAAAAAATTTATAGCGACTTATCCCTATATTATTTCTGCAGACCTCAAAGAAGGTATGATTTATTCGACATTAGTCGTGAGCAATAAAAAAGAAAGTTTCAATATAAATAAAATAAAGAAAAACGACGCTTTAAAATCCTACAAGATTTTAAACGAAATAATTAAAAGCAATAAAAAATAAAATTGTAAATCACGGGATACGATATATCTTACAGATCAGCTAAATCAAACTTATAACTGTTATCGATTATTTTGACCCAGACACCCTTCTTACCAAATTCCTGTGCCTCTTTCTTCGAATCGAAATATATATCTATTCTATTCCCCTTGATTTTTCCTCCGGTATCTTCCGCTGTAAAAAATCCCATTTCTTTTATTTCGATTCTTGTTCCCAGAGGTATGACATCAGGATCAACTGCAATCACTCCCACTCCTACTTCCTTTCCGGTCGCTGTTACATTATCGGTTCCCTGCACAGGATCATCTGCGCTGTACCCGGAAGCGACAAAATAATACCAGTCCACTTTCTTCTCTACTTCTTTGATTTCCGTGGCTATCACTTTTTCGGAAAGCCCGGAATTTTTTAGGAAAGGCAGAAAAGATTCAATTTTATAATTATCAGAAAATATAGAAAACATTACTATTGAAATTAAAAGAACTACCAGTATCCAGAATGAAATATGTATAGCTGTATTATATTTTTTCATATTTTTCTTCCTTTGCACGGTATTTTACAAAAAATATTAATAATTTAATTTAAACATCTATTAATAATTCCGTACAAAGTCCCTTATTATATATAAAAAACCCGAAAAATCAACCCTGGGATAATTAGAGTGCTATAAATTCCTGTTGACCGAACATATGTTTGGTAGTAATATAAAAGAGCTGATGCAAGCAGCTAATTCTACATATATCTAAATAAAATTCAGGGGGGCAAGGTTTTAAAATGGCTTTTTTTTCACATCTGCACGTACACAGCGAATACAGTCTCATGGAATCGACCATTAAGATAAAGGACCTGGTCGGTGCTGCTGTAAGAAATAATATGGAGGCGGTTGCCCTCACCGACAGATACGTAATGAGCGGGGCCATCGAATTTTACAAAGAAGCAATGAGCAAAAACATAAAACCCATAATCGGATGTGAGATATGCGTCGAAAACAACGGGGTGCTGTCAGGTCTCGTCATACTGATAAAAAATTCAAGAGGATACGAAAATCTATGCCAGGTATTGAGTAAATCACACATAGAAAGAAGGGGTCCGGCACCGGTGGTCAGGATATCGGATCTTAAAAAAATGAGCGAAGGACTTATAGGACTGAGCTGCTGTGGAACCGGCGAAATTTCCTTACTTATAAAAGAGGGAAAAACAAAGGAAGCACTGCGGTCAGCCGTGGACTACCGGGAATTATTCGGAGGGGATCTCTTTCTGGAGATCCAGAGATATCCGAAGTCCAGAGTAAATCTGTGCGCGTCATCGTTTTCCGAAATACTGATTAATTTTGCATACAGGAATAACCTCCCCATGGTGGCGGCAAACAATGTTCATTATTTGAATAAGAAAGATTACGGGACATATAAGTATCTCTCTAAAATAAAGGCCATGGGAACAAAAAATGATAACCACATAAAACAAATAGGTAATGATGAACATTATTTCAAGTCCGCTAACGAGATGGCCGGGATGTTCCATGATATACCCGGGGCAATTTCCAATACACGGATCATAGCAGAGAGATGCAATCTTAGACTATCTCTGGGCAATATAGATTTTCCGCACTTTAATACCCCCGCAAATGAAACGGAGGAAGGATATCTAAAGAAACTGTGCTATAGGAAAGGTCTGGAATGGAGATATGGGAGTAGTCCCCCTTCAGATGTCCTCAGCAGACTGGACAGAGAACTCGGGATAATAGCAGAAACAGGTTTCTGCGGGTATTTTCTTATAGTAGCCGATATAGCAAGATACGCGCATAAAAATAACATCCCCATTTGCGGTAAGGGTTCCTCGGCAGGCAGCATAGTTTCTTACGTACTGGGCATATCCAACGTCGACCCCGTAAAAAACAACCTTTATTTCGAGAGGTTTCTAAACACGGAAAGGAAAGAACCCCCGGATATAGATATCGATGTTTCCAGCAAGAGAAGAGCCGAAATAACAAGATACCTGGCAGTCAGATACGGTAAAAACAATATTTCCAGAGTATGTATCTTTTCCACTCTCAAGCCAAGAGCTGCAACAAGAGAGGCGGGAAGGATCATGGGATGGAGCAAAGAAGATATAGATCCTGTAATAAAAACAGATCACAGTCTTTTCTCATATCCAAACAGGTATAATATCGATACCGGAAAAATTAACGGAGATACCTGGCATGCAGATACGAAAAACCTGCAGTACAAAAAAATAGCCTGCATTTCCGGAAAGATTGAAAGTTATCCGAGACATATTTCCATGCATCCTTCCGCATTTATCGTGTCCGGTTCAAGCCTGGCAAAAAAGATCCCCCTTACCCTATCCGAGACCGGAGAAATAATCAGCCAGTATGATAAGAACAGCATAGAAGATCTTGGGCTGCTTAAAATAGACCTCATAAATTCCCTCAGTCTCAGTTTAATAGACGATACCGCAGAGATGCTGAAAAGCAAAAGAAATATAGACCTCAATATCACAAAGATACATCATGATGACAAAAAAACATTTGATTTGATAAAAAAAGGAAAAACCCTGGGCGTCTTCCAGCTGGAAAGTTTTGGCATAAGGAAACTTGCAAAAAAAATAAAACCTTCTGATTTAAACGATATCACACTGCTTATTTCTCTTTACAGACCCGGTCCCCAGCAGTCAGGAATGGTTAAAAATTTCATTGAGAGAAAATTCGGAAGAGAGAGAACTACCTATATTCACAGTGACCTGAAGCCGATCCTGGAAGAGACCTACGGGATAATACTCTATCAGGAACAGGTCATGAGAATAGCAGCGGCAGTAGCAGGCTATTCACTGGGTGAAGCAGACAATCTAAGAAAAGCTATGACCGGCCTTTCGAAGGAAGAGATGGAAAGACAGACAGCAAGGTTTATAGAGGGAGCAGCGCGCAAAGGTTACAGTGTGTATAAAGCGGAGGAAATTTTCAAGCTGATTTCCAAATTTGCCAGTTATGGTTTCGTAAAGGCCCATGCAGCCGCTTACGCAGAATTGTCCTACAGGACCTGCTATATAAAAGCGCACTGGCCGGCAGAGATTCTGTCAATAATACTGACCAATAATTCGGGATATTACAGCAGAAGTCAATATATCGAAGAGGCAAGAAGGTTTGATATAAAAATAAAACTTCCTCACATCAATAAGAGTGGGTTCGAATTTTCTGTCGAGGATGATGGAAAATCCATAAGGATTCCTCTGCTTACCGTAAAGGGACTGGGGCACGTAAACATGAGTTCCATAATAAATGAAAGGACCAAAAACGGAGATTTCAAAGATTTTACCGACTTTTATAACAGAATTTCAGAGAACTGCAGATTACCGGAAAAGATAATTGAAAACCTTATAAAAGTGGGAGCGTTTGATTTCACCGGCCTGCAAAGGAAATATCTGCTGCTTGTCTGTCATGATCTAAAGAACCTCAGAAACAACAGGACCATCCCCCGCCGCAGCGAATGCCTGCTGTCACGGGATAAAGATCATTCCGTAGACTTTAATCTTGAAGAAAGGCTGGAACTGGAAGAAAAAATTCTGGGGTTTTATGCAAGTTGTTCTCCTCTGATGTATTTTAGAAGCGAACTTGAACAGTATCATACCGTAGAGAGCGGGGATTTTCCCCTCTTCATATCCAGTAAAAAAAATATATTTACCGCAGGAATCGTCATTTCCAGAAAGATCAATAAAAGCAGGGACGGCAGAAATATGCTGATGTGCACCATGGAGGACAGAGATGGAATGTATGAAACAGTATTTTTCCACGATGCCTTTGAAAATAGCTCAAAAATAATAATGAATCATTCCGCTCTGGTAATCGAAGGAAGACTCTGTTTTAAGGACGGAGAAATATCCGTAATCGCTAAAAATGTTGAGAGTCTTACGGATTTGAAAAAAACTAAAAGCGGAATAAGAAGAGACGTCATCAAGAATATCTTACTCAAGGAAGCAAAACCTGTATGGAAAATCTAAGGGAAATAATACATATAGATATGGACGCTTTCTTTGCCCAGATAGAGCAAAGGGATACTCCTGAATATAAGAATAAGCCACTGATAGTAGGCGGTCCGCTGAACAGAGGAGTGATCTCATCCGCTTCTTACGAAGCAAGAAAATATGGTTTACATTCAGGGATGCCTCTGATCCGCGCAAAGAGATTGTGCCCCGACGGAATTTTTGTTCCCGTTAACATGGAAAAGTATCTCAGGGAATCTATGCTGATAAGAAAGATATTCTTTCAATTTACTCCCCTGGTAGAATCCATAGGCTGTGACGAAGCCTTTCTGGATATAACCGGATGCCAGAAACTTTTTGGCAACGAACTGGAAATCGCCAAAAAAATAAAAGGCAGGATCTATGAACAGACCAATTTGACTTCCTCTGCCGGTATAGGCCCCAATAAGTTTTTGGCCAAGCTTGCTTCAAGCATAGGAAAACCAAACGGTCTTACTGTGCTTGAGAATACCAGAGAAGTCATTGAAAAAGTCAAGCTCCTGCCGGTATCTTATATATGGGGCGTTGGGAGGGTCACAGACGAGGAGTTAGGATCAATGGGAATCAGGACCATTGGCGATCTTGCCAATGCCCCGCTTGCGATAATCGAAAATAAATTCGGAGAATCCGGAAGGATCATCCATGAGATGGCAAACGGGATCGATAACAGAAAAGTAATGACAAATCAGGAACCGAAATCGATAGGAAGAGAGGTGACTTTTAGAAAAGATGTAGATGATTTTGAGATACTCCGATCGACCCTGCTTTTTCTCTCTCAGAAAATTTCCAGAAACCTCCGCTTACAAAAATATAAAGGTAAAGTAGTCGCTCTCAAGGTAAGATTTTCCGATTTTAAGACAGTCACCAGGAGAATAACTTTAAAAAAATACACCTCCGGCATGTTCGACATACAAAAATCCTCCGTTTTCCTGCTTAAAAATTTTGATTTGAACAGAAAAAAAATCAGGTTGATCGGGGTTTCAGTAAGCAATTTAAAACCAGCCTTTATGCTGGAAAATTTACTTCCTGACGACAGATCGGCGGATGAAAATCTGAGCGAAGCTATTAACAGGATATCGGATAGATTTGGTGGAAATAAACTTACTATAGCAAGGTTGGCTGATAAAGATGAAATAATGGATTAAGCTTTTTTATCTATTTTTCAATAAATATTTCGAATCTTTCTCTTCCAGCCTTACATACAGGACATATTTCCGGTGGTTTTTCTCTTGCGCATAGATAACCGCATACCTTGCATCTCCACACGGGATATTCAAGATTTAAAACTTTGTCCATATATTTTTTTATTTCTTTTTCCTGAAGATTTTTTTGTCCCATAAATCTTCTTTCCGGAACGGGACTTAATCTCTTATTGCCTGACAGTATTTCTTTATCTACATAAAGCCCGCAATAACATGCTCCATAATCATCCAGATCGGGGTCACGGTAATCACAGGGGCATATTATGTCCAGATCTTTTTCTTTATTACCCGATGCCAGCCTGCAGGGACAGGCCTGATATCCATATCTTCCCTGATTTACAAGTAAACCTCTTACCAGTTTTTTTGTAAAATCAATATCCGGGTTCAAGTGATATCCTCCGGATTCCGCTTCATCATTTAATTTTATAAATAACTTTTCAATTTCTTCGTCTGTTATTTCTGTTTTATTCATTACTTGAATCTTTCTCTTATTTTTTCCTCATCGAATCCTATAATAGAGTAATTGTCATCAACCACCAGTGTTGGGAAACTGCATGCAGGATTATATTTTTTTATCTCTTCTACTATTTCATCCTGGTCCTTTTCATCTGCTAGGTCCACATCTATATAGGAATATTCAATATTTAACTGGTTTAAAAGTGCTTTTGTTTTCATACACCACTGACAGGTACTCAATGCATACAGGACAACGTTACCCTTATTGGTTCCATCTATATGATTCATTTTAATGTTCATAATAATATCCTTTTTGCTGATAGATTAAATTTACTACTAAAGAATAGATTATATTTCTCTATAAATCAATTATATTACTCTGAATCAAAGGCCTACAAGATTAATATTTCCATTCCAATGCATTCAATCTGTAAGCGCTTAAATTTATCAATATATTATATAGGATCAGATTGAGTATAGCTTCCAGAGCAATTATTATAGGAAACGAAATAACGTGGGACCAATTTAAATAACCTGACAGAAATAAAATCCCGATAACAACACCTGCAAAAAATAATATATATACAAAAAATAATATGAGATTCAGTAAACCGCCAACGAATGATATGTTGTTTCTATTTGACGATTGATTTGTCTTGAAAACAGGGAAAAAGGTTCCTACCGAAGTGCCGATAACCGAATTACCCCAGCTGAATAAGATTAGTAGAATCAATCCAAATATTAGGTATGCCGG
>CAZYQD010000023.1:11103-13358 GCA_964649405.1 uncultured Actinomycetota bacterium | reverse complement strand
ATGGGAGGAATGCAGGTTTTACAGTGGGTCGCTTCCTACCCGGAAAGGATCCTTTCTGCCATACCCATGGCCACTGCATTGAAACATTCACCGCAACAGATCGCGCTCAATGAAGTGGGAAGACAGGCGGTAATGTCCGATCCTGATTGGAATGACGGTGATTATTACGGCCGCAGCCAGCCTGAAAGAGGACTGGCTCTGGCGCGGATGATCGGGCACATTACCTACATGAGCGATGAGTCGATGGAAAATAAATTTTCAAGGAAGCTTAAAAACGGCGGTTATAATTTTTCGTTCAAACCTGAATTCGAAGTTGAGGGTTATTTGCATTACAGGGGAGATAGTTTTGTTAAGCGGTTTGACGCTAACTCCTATCTTTATATCACAAAAGCGCTCGACTATTTTGATCTGTCATCAGTGGATAGGTTTTTACCTTTAGATAGAAAAATCGATACCAGATTTTTGGTCATCGCCTTTAAATCAGATTGGTTGTATCCTTCATACCAGTCCAGAGAGATTGTCAGGAAGCTTAAGACAAGACGTCTGGATGTTACTTATTGTGAAATAAATTCAAATTATGGTCATGATGCTTTTCTTCTGGAGTTTGTAGAAGAAACCCGTTTGATCAGTCATTTTTTAACAAGGGTATATGATAATGCAAAAAATAAATGATAAAAACTTAAAACCGGATCACCGGATCATATTCGATATTGTGGAAACAGGTTCAAGTGTCCTTGATCTCGGATGCGGCAGCGGAGAACTTTTGAATCTTCTTGTAAAGGAGAAAAAAATAAAGGCGCAGGGTATAGAATTAAGAGAAAAAGCCATTTATGAATGCGTCGAGAAGGGATTGAGCGTATTTCACGGAGATATAGAGGGAGGGCTGGGAGAATATCCGGATGATTCTTTTGATTATGTCATATTGAATCAGTGTATGCAGGAAACAAGAAAAATAGATTTTGTACTAAAGGAATCCCTGAGAGTCGGAAGAAAAGTAATAGTAGGATTTCCCAATTTTGCTTATATTCGCTCCCGCTTTAATCTCTTTTTCGGCGGGAAGGCACCGGTCACTCCGTCTCTGCCCTTTAGCTGGTATGAATCACCGAATGTGCATTTTTTGAGCATTAAAGATTTCAAGAACTATTGCAAGGAAAAGGGGATAAATATAATAAAGACCTACTACCTTGGAAGTAGGAATATCATAAAGGCTTTTCCAAATCTCTTTGCGCTAAATGCGATTTTTGTTTTAGGCAAATCCGAGGGTAAAAATAAGCTGAGAGTTTAGAGTAAATCGAAGGATGAATAAAAAATAAAAAAAGTGGTGCTTCTTCCGATTCTATTTTCAATCATACAGCATTTGATAAAAATAATAGTTACCCATTACTATTTTTACATACTCCCTGGATTGTTCGTAAGTAATACTTTCAATGAATTCATCTGTATCCATATTGCCTCTGTCGGCAACCCAGCCGCTCATTCTTCCCGGACCGCCGTTATAGGCTCCCACACAGTAGAACTCATTCTGCCCAAAGTTATCAAGCTGCTGTCTTAAATAAAATGTACCCATTCTTATATTTGTATCGGGATCAAGAAGCATATTGACATTGTAGTTTGAAATGCCTATCTGGCCGGCAATGCCTTCCCCGGTAGCCGGCATGATCTGCATCAATCCCTGAGCCCCTGCATAGGAACCGGCATCGGGTTGGAACATGCTTTCCTGTCTCATTACAGCCAGAGTAAAAAGCGGATCAAGATTATACTGGCTGCTGTATTTCTGGACGGTTTCCTTAAAACCATAGGGATACAAAAGATAATGAAGGTAATCCGTATAAGGTTCGGTCAGTTCAGATTTTAGTTGTTTTAAATTATCATAGATTATGTCGATCGAGCTTGAATAGTCCTCCGATTTTAAAAATAAAGTCGCAATCTCAAGTGTTCTGATTGGATCTTTCTTTATCTCACTGCTTCCCGCCTCTATTTCAAGTGATGCGCTGTTAAAAAATTCAAGTTTAAGAAGCTCGATGGCCTTATTTATATGATTTATCTCGCCCCCTTCGATGTGGCTGTCCTCTTCAAGTATAGAATATATATCCGGAAGTATATATGCTATCCCAGGGTTTTCAGGGTTTATTCCGGTGTTTATTTCTTGGAGCTGTGCCTCTTTATTCAATTCCTCAAGCATTTTGCCGGACGCAAAAGTATAATAAGAATATGATGATAGTTCAATGATCTTTTGATATAAACCTGCTGCCGTA
>CAZYQD010000023.1:0-11003 GCA_964649405.1 uncultured Actinomycetota bacterium | reverse complement strand
TCCAGATTTGTGAGGGATCTACCCAGAAAATAAAGGCTGTCGTCTGCTACGGAACCTGTTGGGTACTTTTGATAGGATTGAAGCAGGAAGTCCCTTGCCTGGCCATATTCACCCATATTGAAATAGCACATGCCCTTTTTAAATAATACTTTACTATAAAGATCCTGGGACAGGCTATTTACGTAATCTCCCTGCAGTATCCTGTTAAACTCATCAAGGGCGCTGCTGTAATGATATATACCAAAGAAAATCTCTCCCCTTGAGTATATCTCATCTGCCGTGGGAACAAATGGCTCAATCACACCTTCTTCCGCAAGCCTCGTCAAATTCTCCAGGGCAATTTCCGAATATTCATGAAGTGGGTGCTTTAACCATAATTCCTTATAGTTCCCGGAAGCGAGAACTTTTTTACCGTTTTTTTCCTGGCAGGCGGCCAGCTGGAACAGGCTGTAAGGCACATAAGAAGACTCTGGAAAGTTGGTAAGGAAATTCGTATATTCACTTTCGGCAGTTATGTAATCTTCCTTGATATAAAATACATCCGCATATTCAATATTGGCAGTTTCTGCCCAGATACTGTCAGGATAATTTTTTATTATTTTCAGGTAATATTCTTCTGCCTGGTAATATTTTTCCTGTGAAAGGAGGATTTTTGCCATATAATAAAAAATATGGTCCTGGAGAATCATGTAGCTGTCCTTTATCTTATTTAAATAAAATTCTGCAATTAGGTAGGAATCTTTATCCAAATATTCCAGAGCCTTAGTAAATAGCAGTCTTAATTCTGAAATATCCATAGTTTCCGTATCGGTATCATCGGTACCGGTTTTTTGCCTATCGGATTCGGCGCCTTCCTGTGGAGAAACACCGGTGGCTTCTTTGTCATCATTCGCGGTACCATCTATATCGTTTATATCCTGCTCCCCGCCGTTCTCTCCACTTTCAAACTCCTGACCTGTTGTTTCTTCTGCGGATCCTGTTTCGGTAGTTTCAGTGTCCCTGTCTTCACATCCCTGCGCAGCAAAAATTACCGGGAAAACGAGAGTCACGGATACAAGGAAAATAAAAATTTTTATAATTTTACTTTTCATTTAATTAAATCATGGTTGAAAACTAAAGAGATTTTACCCTACAATATCTTTATTGTAAATCGAGCAGACAGTCAAGCCACTCGTGATAAGAATACGAAAATAGTATAATTTATAATAAATACTAATTTTAAAAATCGGTAGGAGGATTATTATTTTGAATATTTTCAGGCGAAAAAGAAAAGTCGGTATAGCATTAAGCGGCGGAGCTGCAAGGGCACTTTCGCATATCGGGGTCCTGGAAGTTCTGGAGAATCTTGGAGTCAAGTTTGATGCGGTGGCCGGTACAAGTATGGGAGCAATAATCGGTGCATTTTATTGTTCCGGGATACCTCTTGAAGAAATAAGATCTTATGTAAAGTCTATGAACTGGAAGAGTTTTTTGCTTTTCTCTGATCTGGTAGTATCCCAGAATGGCATTATTGATGGCCGCAGAGTCGAGAACGTACTGAAGAAGTTCCTGGGAGATAAGACATTTAAAGACTGCAAGATACCTTTTTGCTGTGTTGCAGTGGACCTGATTAAAGGAGAAAAAGTGATATTATCCGAAGGAAAATTAGTCGATGCGGTCAGGGCTTCCATTTCTATCCCCGGCTTTTTTTCTGCCGTATGTATGGACAACCGGATTCTTATTGACGGAGGATTGATTGAGCCGCTGCCCACGGAATCCATAAAAACAAAGGATGTTAATTTTATCATAGCCTCATCCATTCGTTTTGATAAAGACAGGGAAAAATATAGTAAATTTTTACTGGAGAATAAAGGAGATTTCAGAACAACCGGGGAAATTCTACCCTGTGAAATAAAGAGTGATCTCGAAACCGGGAAACGAAAATTTCCTGATCTAAAAAAGATACCCAGATTAAAGAGGCGGAGTGCGGCAAGACTTTCGGTCAATAACATACTTGATACCAGTTTTAATATCATGCATCGTGAAATTTCCAAAAATTTTCTTAAACTTGCAGATGTAGTGATAGAACCTGAAGTAGGAGATTTCGGTTTTTTAGATTTGATGCATGGAAACCAGATCATCCAGAGAGGAGTAGAGGCTGCCAGGGAGAAGGTTCCCGAAATCAAGAGAAGATTGAATCTATAATATTATAACTTTATTGGAAAGGTGAGGGAAATTATGAATAAAATTCGTCTGGGTATAATTGGTCCGGGCTTGATCTGGGAATTAGCGCACAAGCTGGCTTTGCAAAAGTTTGAGGATAAATTTGAAATAGCTGCGTTCTGTGCCACAAGTGAAAAAAGCAAAAACAAGATAAACAAAGAGTATCCGGTGATGCCTTTTTACAAAGACTATAAGGCACTGCTCAGGGAACCATTTATAGATGCTGTTGTTATACTCACCCCCATACCGTTAAATCCAGTTATTGCCAGTGCTGCTCTTAGTGCGGGCAAAGACGTATTCATGGAAAAGCCAATGGCCACAAATGTAAAAGAAGCAAAAGAACTGGTTAAAAGAGAGAAAGAGACAGGGAAGCAGATTTTTATTCTGGAACAGTTTGTTTATAAGAGTTACACGGATGAAATACTGAAAATCCTAAATTCGGGCAGACTTGGAGATATTCTTGTATTTGAAAAGGCAGTGCATGAATACATAGGTCATAAAGAAGGTAAGGAAGACTATGGGAACACGGAGTGGAGGATCAATCCGAAATATCCCCTGGGCATGCTTTTTGATGGAGGTATTCATGAAATAGCAACGCTTTCCAAAATAATTGGCAGGCCCCTGAGTGTTTATGCTGCAGGAAGTAAATACAGACAGGATGGTTATGGCGACTATGATTATGAGTCCATGGTCTTCGAATATGAGAATAATTTAATGGGTGTTTTCAGTAATTCATATTATCTTGACGGGCAAAGAAACTATTTTATTATAAGAGGGACAAAGGGTCTCTTATTCTATGAGGAAGGTCTGGAAATCACAGTAGAAGAAAATAATGGCAGGAAAGATATCATAAAATTAAAGGATGAAAATCCTACTTACAATATGTGGAAAGATTTCGTTAATTGTCTGGAAACAAACTCAAAACCTTATTATACAACCAGTAAAGCCTTAAACGACCTTCAGATCCTTGAAGCAATCAAAAGATCTATTGAAAATGGGGCCAGACTAAAGATCGATTTCACAACCTGAATATAAGACGCGCAATATAAAAATAAATCAAAAGCCCCAGCGCATCGATTATTGTTGTTAGAAGGGGGCTGCTTATTATTGCCGGATCCAATCTTACCCTGGTAAGGAATATTGGGAGTGTAGCGCCTATAAGATTGGATACTATTATTATGCTAAGAGTTGTAAGTCCCAGAGTCAGGGCCAGTGGTAAACCATCCCTGAATATAATAGCTCTCAAGAAAAAAATGCTTCCAACGGAGATACCCAGAAGAAGACCTGTCAGTAGTTCCTTCTTTACAACGGAAAACCATTTTCGCAGGGTTAGGTCACCAGTCGATATCGCACGAATAACGAGGGTTGCCGATTGTGTCGAAGTATTACCCCCGGTATCTATCAGGACCGGTATAAAGAAAGCGAGAGCAATGACAGACTCCAGAGTGACCTGAAAACGGGCAATTATTTTAGAGGATATAAATCCGGCAACAAGAAGTAATGCTAGCCAGAAAACTCTTTTTGTATAAAGCATCCATGGGGATGCCGTGGTATAGTTTATACCAACAGGGGAAATAGCGGCACCTTTGTGAAAGTCTTCAGTTGTTTCTTCTTCCAATACGTCCAGGACGTCATCGATTGTTACTATACCTATCAATACTCTCTCTTTATCAACTACCGGCAGAGCCACAAGATTATAATTTTTCATTTTTTTTGCGGCTTCTTCCTGGTCTTTATCTGCAGAGATAGAAATAAATTTATAATCCATGATAGATTCCACATTCTTTTCAGGATTTCCCAGGATAAATTTCCTGATGGGTAGGCTATCCACGAGATGCCATTTATCATCGACGACATAAACTATGTTAATGGTTTCGGCATCTTTTCCCAGTTCTCTTATATGATCCAGAGCTTTTTCTATGGTCCAGGTTGGTCTGACGGCTATATATTCTGGAGTCATTATCCTTCCCACGCTGTTCTCCGAGTAGCACAGCAGTGTCAGGGCTTCTTTTCGTTCAGCCGGCGGAAGAATATTAAGAAGTTTCTGGGTAACATTTCCCGGAAGATCTCCAAAAATCTCGGTTCTGTCATCCGGAGGAAGTTCCAGGATCAGCTGTTTTACTTTCTCGTTTCCGATGTTTCGCAAAATCGATTCTTGTTCATCCAATTCAAGTTCAGAGAAGACTTTTGCAGCCTTTTCCCTGGGGAGGAGACGGAAAAGCAGCAGCTCGGTTTCTTCACTGGAATTTTCAAGTATATAGGCGATATCCGAGGGAGGAAGATCTGTAAGTTTCTTTATGATTTTTTTCCAGTCTTTTTTCTTTATGAGTTTATCGATTTTTTCAACCAGGTCATATTCTTCGTAGCTTATCATTTTGGATTCCTCCTCTCCATATTAAAAATAACTAAATTGTATTTTAAATATTTTTTATGAAGGTCAGAAAGTGGGACTATAGAACTACTTGGTGAGAAATATGATATCCTATCCATTCAAACCTCCATTCTGTCTTTGTTAAAAATGGAGGTTAAAAAGCTATACTCAGGAATCAGTTAAAACAGTAATACAGGTGCTTTTTTCGTTTACCTCCATTTTTTAAAAAAGGTAAACTGATTAATAAATTTTGCCGTTGGCCGGGTATTTTATCCAAGATACGACCTCTTGTATTCATAATAAAGTACTGTAAATCTCATTTATTATAACCCTATATTTTTTTATTACAATATAGAAAAATTAAAAAATTATTTTTTTTAGAAAAGATGAATTTTTAGTTTCTGCTGTGATAAAATATCCATTGCAAAAGGAGGATATAATGAAAAAATTAAAAATATTATGGATATTGATACTTATAACCGCTGCGCTGATAGTCTTTTTAATATCTGGATGCGGCAAAGAAGGTGAACCTCCTGAAGCAGTCTCACCCGACGGGGAGGTTGAAGCTACGGAATTCCAGGGGACAAGACTCACACCTATTGAAGAACAGCTCAACAGTGCTCTGGCAGGAACACAGATTCTGGACAGGGATACCTACACCCTGACAGTAGATGGTCTGGTGGATAATCCCCTGACACTGACCTATGATGAGCTGTTGAAGTATCCACAGGAATCATGGCTGATGGATCTTAATTGTGTCGAAGGCTGGAGTTTTGTCGCTAAATGGACCGGTCCGCAGTTAAATTCGATTTTTGAGGATGCAGGGGTCCAGCCTGAAGCAAAAGTCGCTATTTTTTATACTGCAGATGTCCCCGGTGAAGGTTATACTGCTCTTAAGCTTGATTATATACGGGACAATAATATCCTGCTTGCTTTTAAGTTAAATGATATCACCCTGCCTGACGACAGAGGTTTTCCTTTCCAGGTAGTGGCCAAAGAAAAATTCGGTTATAAATGGGCAAAATGGGTTACCCGTATCGAGCTGTCATCTAACGAAAAGTACAGAGGTTTTTGGGAAAAAGCAGGCTATAATAATGATGCAGATGATGACGGGCCCGCATTCGAAGAAACTTCGGATTGGTATAAGTGAATAGACTAGACATTTAAATATAAAGCAATTATCCCTTATGTATTAATAAGGGATAATTGCTTTTGCCATTACTTTTATGATCTTTACTAGCTTATCTGTTGAGGTTTTTCTCCGATAATCAGGATCAATTCTACAGACTGCCCATTTCTATTTACTGAAACTGTCACCTGGTCACCGACATTCCGGGTTATGATTTCGGAAACCAGATCAAGAGGTGACGCTACTGCCGTTCCATCAAAAGCAGTTATGATATCTCCGTCTTTGATTCCGGCTTTATCTGCAGGATAACCGGGTGTGACACTCTGTATGTAAACGCCCTTTATATCTGTGGTATTTTCTCCCATTTCAATACCTATAAAAGGTGTTTTTGCCACGCCGTTTTCGATAAGCTGTTTAGCAATATTCAAAGCTGTATCACCGGGTATTGCAAAACCTATTCCTGCGTTAGAACCCGAAGTCGAATATATCATGGAATTAATTCCGAGAACCTTGCCGTCGGAATTTACGAGTGCCCCGCCGCTATTTCCGGGATTTATTGCGGCATCCGTCTGGATCAGATCTACCATTGGAAGACTGTCGCTAGAAACGGCTACATCTCTGCCAATGGCGCTGACAACACCGACTGTCACCGTCTGCTGGAGTCCGAATGGGCTGCCTATGGCAATTGCCATTTCTCCAACCTTTATATTATCCGTAGGTGTAAATTCGGCAGGAACAAGACCGGTTGCATCTATTTTAATGACCGCGATATCAGTGTTCTCATCTGTACCGATCAATCTGGCGGGATACTCCGTGCCGTCATTTAATGTCACTACGAGTTCCTTTGCATTACCGGCAACATGATTGTTGGTGATGATATATCCATCGGAACTATATATCACACCGGAACCTACACCGTTACCTTCCTGCACGTTTCCAAAAATATCTCTCTGGTCGACTGTGACCTTAATATTGACAACTGAAGGTTTGACCTTGTCAGCGACACCACTTACAGCATTGTCAAATGCCGATAAAATGTCTGCGTTAATTTCTGCCGACTCTTGCGATTCAGACAACTTGGTCGATTCCTGGCCCGACCCGGCAGTTTCTGATTGCTCGTCCGCTTTTTGTTGCGCTTCTGGGGAACTGAGCAGTGAACATCCCATAAACGAAAAAGTAATCAGTAATGATACCAGGACGGCTAAAATTAATACTCTTAAACTTATTTTCTTCATTTTAACTCCTCTCTTAATATTTCTTTTGAATTTAATTACTTTGGGAATACTTATTTAGACTAAAAATACTCCCTGACAAATTATTCAGCGATAATTCAAGTTTCTAAGATTAATTATAAATTTGGAGATTAAATTGAAATTAAAGGAATATTAAGCTTTTTTAATATTAGCTGTGGTCTTAATTCTAATAATTGACAGTGGCGAGATGGGAGATAGTCATATCTTGATTAAATTGTGATGATTATAGATTCATCGGCAGCCATACAATAAACTTGCTTCCCCGATTGAGTTTGCTTTCAACCTTTATTTCACCTTTATGGGCCTCTACGATCCATTTGACAATAGATAATCCCAGACCTGACCCTTTGCCACCTCTTGCCTCATCTGCCTGATAAAATCTATCGAATATAAATGGCAGGTCCTCTTCGGCAATACCGGTCCCGTTATCTTCGACTTTTATCACGGCGAAACTATTTTCTTTCACTAGAGAGACCGCTACTCTGCTATTTTTATTGCTGTAATTTATAGCGTTATCGACCAGGTTGATTATGAGTCTCGTTATAAGTGTCTGGTCGCCCTTTATTTTTATCTTCTCTTTAGCATTGAAATCTATCGCTATTTCTTTTTCCAGTGCGATGTTATCATATTCTTTTATTATTTCTTCTACTATCACATTTAAATCCAGGACCTCAAAATCCAATTTATATTTTCCTTCCTCGCTTCTATAAAGCATAAGAAGCTGGGAAATCACATAACTCATCTTCTTACTTTCCTTAAGTATCTTCTTCAGCGAATCTTTATATTCCTTCGATCCCTTTGAACCGGATAATGATTGCTCTGCCTGAGCGGATATTATTGCAAGCGGGGTTCTTAGTTCATGAGATGCATCGGAAGTGAATTGTCTTTCTTTCTTAATAAAAGTCTCCAGTTTATCCAGCATTTCGTTAAAAGTCACGGTGAGCCTTCCAACCTCGTCTTCGGTCCTGGGTTTCTTGAGTCTCTGGTTAAGATCGCCCTTACTTATCTTACCGGCTGTTTTTGTAATATCATCGATTGGCTGTAGTGCCCTATCAGCAAGAAATAACCCTCCAAGCGATGCAAACAAAATATAAAGCGGAATCGAGATGAAAATAATCAATCTTAAATTATTCAAGGTACCCATCAGATCAATCATTGAGCGGCTAACTCTTATCCAGCCTATGGTATCACCATTAAATTCCAGAGGTTTATCATAAACAGCCCATCTGACATTATCTATTGATATATACCTGATTTGCTCGCCTTCTATCGGAAGATTTACAAGCTCCGGCAGGATCTCACTTTCGAGGTTTGCATTACCATTTATATCAAATACTACAAAATAGGTATTTGTTGTTATGATTTGATAAGGTTCATCGAATCGGATGACATTACCCTCAAATTGCAAGAAGGACGTGACCTGGTCCGCATCTGCTTTAAGCAGGTCTTCATTGCTATTGTACAGTAGCCCCGATATGGTGAAATATAAGATTATGCTGAATACAATCAGCAGTATTAGAAGAAATGAAGCATACCATAAGGTTATTTTAGATTTTATTGTTAGTCTTCTTGCTTTCATCCCTTAACACGTACCCTCCGCCTCTTATCGTATGGATAAGTTTGTTCTCGAAATCTTCATCGATTTTTCTTCTCAAATATCTTATATATACCTCCACTATGTTGGAGTTATACTCGAAATCATAGTTCCAGACATGTTCCGCAATCTGCGATTTTGTAAGGACCCTGTTTTTATTCTTAAGGAAATATTCAAGGATTGAGTACTCTTTTGAAGTCAGTTCGATCGATCTGTCTCCTCTTTTGACCTCTCTCGTCACGGTATCAAGTTTAAGGTCGCCCACGGATAACACAATATCCCGCTTTTCTTTTTGTCTCCGGAGTAGTGCCCTTACTCTTGCCAGAAGCTCATCAAAAGAAAAAGGTTTGATAAGGTAATCGTCTGCCCCGGTATCAAGACCGACGACTCTGTCTTCGATTGAATCTCTGGCAGTTAACAGTAGGATTGGTGTCGAGATCTTCTTTGCCCTTATTCTTCTGAGCAGGGTAAGCCCATCAACGATGGGAATCATTATATCGAGGATAATACAATCATAATCCGTCGAGTATATGTAATTTTCCCCATCCCTGCCATTTGTTACAGCATCGATACTATAACCTTCTTCTTTTAATCTCTTAGCTATAATCTTGAGTAGAGATTTTTCATCCTCAATTACGAGTAGTCGCAATTCCAATACCTCCGTTTTTACAGATTCTAAATCAAATTATAGGGGATAAAGATTAAAATAAAATTAAAATTTTTTAATATAGAGGTATCTCTTCAAAATCAAAAAATATCTCTAATATAGTATGGCGGTTAACAATTATTTCCAAAGTACTGCAACGGATAACCCTCTATATTTTTCCGATGTAGCTTCACCGCTCATCTTCAGGTCCTCCTTTTACAGTCATTTTTTGCATCAATATACCTAACTATCCTATCAAAGATTATTTATAAAAGCATTAAAATATATTTTGATAAGTTGTTAAATTCAATTGATCTTTTGAGATCATATCAATTTAAGGTATATATAAAAAAAAATTTATATATAATATTACTTATTACTTCTATAGATTTTTTGTAAAACGTTAAGGAGCAATTGTATGCCAGAGATATTCTTGATGAAATTGTCTTACCTAAATTTAGAGATATGGAATACGGGCTAGGTTCATTTGAATGTATTTCAAAAATTTCAGAATACATTATATCAGCCGAATAATAATATATGAAAAGTAGATATATTTATAATAATTTTATAAGTGAGGATATATAAATAAAATGAACAATTCTAAAGATAACAATGACCCAGAAAATATAAGAGTAGAAGATAACGTCAGTGACTTTGCCGGACTGATTGAAAATAAATATATTAAAAAAATCGATAAAGTCATAAGAAGCATCGAAGGCAAGACAACTGCAGAAGTAGCAGTAATTACCATCAACTCCTTGAGGGGGAAATCAATTGATAAGCTGGCATTTCACCTGTTTAATAAATTTGGATTGGGTAAAAAAGATGAAAATAATGGAATACTTTTTCTTATTGCAAAAGAAGAAAACCAATTCAGAGTTGAAATCGGGTCAGGTTTGGAGGAAATAATAGACGATGATCTAAGGCAGTACTTAATAAATGATTTAATTTCACCAAACTTTAAAAATAAAAGATTCGGACAGGCAATATTAAAGTTCGTCAAGATAGTAGCTGATAAAATTAGCCAGAACAAATACAGCAAGTTATCAATCATATCCTGGGTTACCGGCATAGCATCTTTAATACTGGGTATCTATAGCATTATTTCATCAGTTATCATCTTATTTTATACATCTTCTGATATTTTCGGAGCACAGTCAGTGGTATTCCTGCTACTGGCAAGTCCCGCTATTGCTTTAGCTATGGTATCCGTCATATGCGGTATTATAAGCATAGTGAGGATCAAACAGGGTCTTGATATCGAAATAAAATTGAATAGAAGTATATGGGGAATAGCATTTGGAACAGTAACAATAATTATAGCTGCTATAGTATTTTTTATGTTTCCACTATTTATTTCATTTTTAGCTGATGTCTTTAATTTATCTTCTGGAAGATACTGACCGACCTTTGTCACTCAACTAATCTAGTTTGAAAGTTATAAAAGACTAGATAGTTTAAAGAGTTAAGGAAAGAAAAACTTGTGGTTGGAAACAGTGGATAAAATTGAAGTCAGGATTATTAGATTAAGAAATTGTCTATAAATAACTTTATTGTATTTTTTCTTCAATTTTTATAGCCCACTACAACAATAGAATATACAAATTAAACATGTTGTTAAGTCGAGATGCTGTTTCATACTAAACTTATCAGTATAATATGTAGGTGATTATTTAGTTTTTTTATATGTCCGGGGCAGATGTGAAGGGGAAGTTGTGAATAAATTTGATGAAAAAACCTGTAATTTTAAATATTGTTACTAATAACCAGTCTATTTGAAGTATTAATCATAAAGAGTATAATAA
>CAZYQD010000022.1:0-13625 GCA_964649405.1 uncultured Actinomycetota bacterium | reverse complement strand
ACCCAGAACACACATTATTGTCACAGCTATATAAACAATAAGCACAATTTTTAAACGAAGATTGTTTTTAATGCTGTTTAAGATAACCAGATAAGTTTCTCTCATGATGGTTCGACCTCTTTTAAAATAGCTGCATACATTTCTTCAAGAGATGCTTCTTTTTTTACTGCTTCCTCAATTTTTATACCCCGGCCGGAAAGAAAGCCGATTATATCCGATATTTCCGTTCCTTCCCGGGGTGAGAAAATAAGAGTTCTTCCCTTCTTTTCTTTCAGTCCCAGGTAAGGTAAACTTTTTAGTTCGGTCATCAGGGATTCCGGAATGTTTTGAACAGTTTCGATTATTACTCCTCCGCTGCCCATTTTCTGGCGCAAGTTTTCAAGTTCGCCATAAAGTTTTATTTCTCCCCTATCTATAAGAGCAATACGATTACAGATCCGCTGTACTTCGTCAAGATTATGAGAACTCAATAGAATAGTTTTATTTTCTTTATGTACTATATCGAGCATTATTTGTCTTATTTCAATCTGTCCGGATGGATCAACTCCGGACGTAGGCTCATCCAGTATCAAGACCTCCGGATCATGTACCAGAGATCTTGCAAGTGCCAACCTTTGTCTCATTCCTCTGGAGTAGGTGCCTACTTTATCCTTGGACCTATCCTCAAGATCCATCATACTTAGGAGTTTATGGATTCTTTCGCTGGTGTTAGACAACCCATAGATTTGAGAGTAATAAATCATATTCTCTTCGGCTGTCATACTTTCATAGAGGCCATCGGAATCAAGAACAAAACCTATCTTCCTTCGCGTTTCACTCAGATTAATATCTTGCCCTAAAATATCAAGTTTACCCGAATTAGCTTGAAACAAACCAAGAAGTATCCTTATGGTTGTGGTCTTACCGGCACCGTTAGGGCCGAGGTATCCAAAGATATCACCTTTTTCTACCGTAAAACTAATTCCTTTTAAGATTTCACGATTTCCAAGAGTCTTTTTGATATTTTCTATTCTTATTACTGAATTCATTTTAATATATATTATTATTAATTATTTTAGATCCCTTTTTTTGTTAAATCATACTGAGAAGTCATAGTATTGTCAAAAGGATTAATAGGTAAATCATTTGCTTTTTAAGGTATGGTGGGTGGTATTGGATTTGAACCAATGACCTCTGCGATGTCAACGCAGCGCTCTAACCAGTCTGAGCTAACCACCCACGTTCTTAATTTTACCAGAGCATTAAAGATCAAGTCAAAAAGGCTATTTTTATTCGTTCTTTCTTGCCATAAAGCTAAGAATGATAAGATAAATTATTACGAAGATACTAAAGATTGCTCCGGGGATAGACGCCTTTTCACTGAACAGACTCAGGGCAATAGTCGCTGCAAAAGGACTATTTTTTACGGTACCAAAAAGAACAAGACTTTTTCTTATCGGACTGCTAAATTTTAATTTTTTAAGAATGAAATTAAGCAGCAGCCATAAACCTGAAATAGAAATAAAAGAGATCAGAGAAATAATTCCCAGAATTTCTAAATCCTTAAAAAATAAATTTCTATTTAAAGCGATTACTACAAAAATAATCACGAATAATCCCCAGTTGACTATAGTTCCTCTATGTCTGGTAATATATTTGTCCCATTTAAACCTGATAAGGATCTGTGATATGATCATTGGCCCTATGATTACTTCAATAAACAGAATGATTAGCTTTAATGGCTGGACAAAATTGCTTCCTATAAAAATAATACCGGCAAGCGGGAAGATAACCATGATGGCAATATATGTTGAAACCATACCAATGATTGAGAACTTTTCGTCTCCTCCCAGTATTTTAGTAAAAGGCGGAATTGCCACTCCGGGTGGGGCACAGGCTAAAATAACGAAGCCGATCCATAACTGGTTATCCTTTATCAATAGTTTTGCCAGCAGTAATACTACTGCTCCAAAGATAAAATAACATACAAGTATCGAATATAAAACCGGCCTAATAAGAGATTTGAAATTCAAAAAATTCTTAAATGGGAATTGTACCAGAGAGGCAACCATCACGATTGCAAGTGCTGGGATTGCCAGATGCTTGATCCACAATCCTGCGCTATCTCCAATAAGAAATCCTAATGCTAGGGCTAAAATGAAAATGAAATTTCTGTTTTTTAAGATTTTTAATACGGACATGATTAAAAATTATATTAAACTTTTCATTTTAAGTCATTAAAATCATCTTAAAAATTGGCATGCATTCAATTTAAAGTTATAATTTATATTAATTTTTTAAAAGTAAAAGGAGGTTAGAAATGACAAGGAGAGTTTATTTTAGAGAGATTTACTTATATATCGTTTGCATTATTGCTATTATAATTTTTATAGTGGGGTTGATTATGGTTTATAACGGTACGATAGATTACGTAAGACCTACGACTTATATGACAAAATCCAGCATAGTAGCAATGTATTCAACGGAACAATATCCGGACTTATCCACAGATGAAATAGAGCAGTTGGCCCAAGAAGAGTTAGATGCCTCGATTCAGAGTGCAAAGGACCTGGCATTTAAAGATTTGCTAAGAGGGGTGCTCCTGGTAGTGATAGCGATTCCACTCTTTGCTTTTCACTGGAGAAAAGCGCAGGCTATATGGAGCATTAATTTAGAGACAAAAGATGTAGAGTAAATTTGTAAATGGTTCGTAATAAAAATCTCTCATATTCTATAAGAATATAAAATCTTAATAATTTCATAAGGAGGGTTATATGCATGATAATAATTTTTTGAAATCTAAAACTGGTAATTTAAGCGCAGAAGAAATCGAACTCATACTTGATAGCTTACCTGTTGATATGACTTTCATTGGCAAAAATGATGAAGTCAGATATTTCAATAAATTGGACAGCAGGATATTCAAAAGATCACCTTCTATAATCGGTTTAAAGGTACAAAATTGTCATCCTAAAAAAAGTCTGGATAAAGTACAGCAAATACTTGATAACTTTAAGGCTAAAAAAAGGAAAGTGGCTGAATTCTGGATTAATTTAAATGGTCGGCTTATATATATAAGGTACTTTCCTGTTTATGATAATAAAGATAATTATACGGGTTGTCTGGAAGTCAGCCAGGATATCACTGATATTCAGAAAATTAAGGGAGAAAAGAGACTGCTTTAAAAATATAAGAAGCTGGCAGGCAAATATATAGAACTAAAAAATATAAATTAATATTGCAATAAAATAATACCAGCATTATAATTTACAAGAAATTTTGAAGAGTCTTTGAATAATAATTTTAAGGAGGTTTTTTAAAATGGACGAAGTTCCTGGTCAACGGAAAAGTTTTTTGCTTTAGAAAAATTCTGGAAGTATTCACCCCTCTAAAATCATAGGCTTCCAGGGTGTTCCAAAGCAAAATCCTGGGAGTCTGATAAACAAACCTATAAATATAAAATCAATCAAAATAAACAAATTTAAATAACTTTAATCCAATAGATAGAATTTATAGTTTTTTAAAATAAATAGATTTTTTATTAACTGTAAACATTCTTAAAATAATTTAAATAACTATTCTCGTTAGGTTAATGAATTATGTATTAATAACCCTTTTTGGCATGGAAATTGATTATGACAATTATTGGTGTAAATAATAAAAAGATAGGAAAGCTTCAGAAGCAAATACTATCAAAATACCTGGAGTATTCCAGCAGTACAATGGAGTCATTATTCAATAGATTTAATACATCAATTGCCGGTCTATCTGATGAAATTATCGAACAAAAGACAGAGGAATTTGGTTTAAACGAGCCTGCAAAAAAGAAAAAAAGAAATATATTATTGCAGATCCTGTTAAAGTTTGCTAATCCGCTTGTTATTGTTCTCTTAATAATTGCTACCTCATCATTATTCCTGAATAATAAAGCCGGGGCATATCTTGTCTACCTGATGGCATTCGCAAGTGTAATTCTGACATTTATTCAGGAATATAAAGCCAATAGGGAAGCTGAAAAATTATCAGAAATGGTGAGCTCGACTGCAACTGTATCCAGAAATAATAAGATTAAAGAAATAAAAATAAAGGAACTTGTTCCGGGAGATATAGTTCACTTATCAGCAGGCGATATGGTTCCTGCCGATTTAAGGATTATCTCATGCAAAGATTTATTTATAAATCAGGCTTCTCTAACAGGTGAGTCGATTCCGGTTGAAAAATTTGCAGACGCGTTTGATTCAAAAGGTAATTCGATTACCGACCTAAGCAATATGGTATTTATGGGTACAAGTGTTGTAACCGGGATTGCTATAGCACTTGTTTTAGAAACTGGTACGAGAACCCAGTTTGGCGAGCTGTCACAGAAAGTTGTGACTACACATGTAGAAACCGGTTTTGATAAAGGAATAAAGAGATATACCTGGTTAATGCTGAGGTTTATGATTGTACTGGTTTTATTAATTTTTACAATAAATGCAATTCTTAAAAAGAATGTTGTTGAAGCCCTGCTATTTGCTCTGGCAGTTTCGATAGGAATAGCACCTGAAATGCTGCCAATGCTTGTGGCTATAAACCTCGCCAAAGGCACCATTGTAATGTCAAAGAAAAGAGTTATTGTAAAAAGGTTGAACTCAATCCAAAATTTTGGAGCTATGAATATCCTCTGCACCGACAAGACAGGAACACTTACAATGGATAAGGTCGTACTTGAGAGGCACTGCGATATTGAAGGTAAAGAAGATGAAGATGTTCTTAAATTAACATATTTGAATAGTTTTTATCAAACGGGGTTAAAAAATTTGCTTGATAGGGCAATACTTGATCATGAAGAAGTTGAAGAAGAGATAAAAAAATATAGGAAGATAGATGAGATTCCTTTTGATTTTTCAAGAAAGATAATGTCTGTAATTGTAGAAAAGGATGATAAACATGTACTTATTTCAAAAGGCAGACCCGAAGCTATATTTGATAGATGTAGTAAATATGAACTGGATGGTAAAGTCATGGAAATCAATAAAAGCGTCCTACCTGGTTTGAAGAAAGAAGTTATTAGTTTGAATAATGAAGGTTTCAGAACAGTTGCGTTAGCCTATAAAAACATTGATGTCAATAAAACCGTATATTCCAGGGATGATGAAACTGATTTGGTACTTAAAGGTTACGTGGCTTTTTTGGACCCTCCAAAACCAGGGGTAAAAGAAACTATAAAGATATTAAATAAACTGGGTATCGAATTAAAGATATTGACTGGTGACAATACCTTCGTCACTAAGAAAATATGCAGTTATGTGGAACTAGACATCAAGGGAATAGTAAGTGGTAATGATATAGAAGATTTAAGCGACAAGGAGTTATGCGAAGTAGCCAGGGGAAATACCATATTTGCAAGACTTACCCCAATTCAAAAGGAAAGAATAATCCGGGCACTTCAGGCAGATAAAAATATTGTCGGGTTTCTTGGTGACGGTATTAATGATGCGCCTGCTCTTAAAGCTGCGGATGTTAGTATATCAGTGGAGAATTCTGCAGATATTGCAAAGGAGACAGCTGATATAATCCTTCTTGAAAAAAGTTTACTGGTTCTTAGAGACGGTGTTATAGAAGGCAGGAAAGTTTTTGGAAACATTACTAAATATATCAAAATGGGTTCAAGTTCTAACTTCGGAAATATGATATCTCCTACTATAGGCAGTATTTTTTTACCATTTCTGCCCATGCTCCCCATACAAATTTTATTGAATAACTTTTTATATGACCTGTCACAGAGTGGAATACCTACGGATAATATTGATTCTGAATATCTTGCCTCACCAAAGCCATGGAACATTAACCTTATTAAAAAATTTATGCTGGTTTTTGGACCGGTAAGTTCAGTCTTTGATTTTATTACATTTGGAACATTGATTCTCCTCCACGCGTCACAAAGTACTTTTCAGACAACCTGGTTTTTGGAATCACTTACAACACAGACTCTGGTAATATATATAATCAGAACGGAAAAGGTACCTTTTATACAGAGTAGGCCAAGTAGAATGCTGGTCCTGACATCGATAATGATATTGGGGATAGGATATGCCATAACATATTCACCGTTTGGAAAATACTTTGGTTTTGTAAAACTACCCTTGAGTTACATTGGGATAATTTTACTTATTGTAATAGTATATCTTTTTATAGTTCAGCTGGTGAAAAGGGTATTCATAAAGAAATTCTCTTTTGACTGAAACAAAGCGATTGAATTAATTGTAGCTGACTTTTTCTACACCCTGAACCACTGCTATCCAGGTATTGCCTCCATTGAATGAGATTGTTTTACCGCTGCCGTCTTTAAATACATAAGGTTCATATATACTTCCACGCTGCCAGCTTCCCTGAATTGCGTTGCCGTCTTGAAAGACAAAAGCCAATCCGTTCCCTGTGGTCCTGACGGCCATATGTCCAGACTTATCCAGAGGTCCCTGTATATCTGTGACCATCACAACTACATTTTTTACAGCGATCTGCTGACCGGTATTATAATCCAGATGGGCTTTGCCCCCCATATTCCTCAAATAATAATTACCGCTTCTATTGTAAATATAATTCAAATCAAAACCGCGCGGAGCGTATGCATGAGTCGAGAAATCAACATGAATATTTGAAATATTTCCCCTGGATGATTCAGGTGCGTCCGTTTTATAAGAAAATGGAATACTATTGCCTTCCAGTGGATAACCAATTTGCCCGGCTTTTTCCCTTAGACTTGCTACGGACATAAAAGCTGTGTGTTCCTGGATGGAACTTCTGTTCCAGTCTCTCCAGTATGGTGCCTGTCCGGTAATCGAGCTGTTCCCTGATCTGTCAGTCATTGCACTTAAAACATACATCCCCATATCTTCTACTAGTCCATAGCATTCGGGGTAAGTGCCAAAAAAAGCATAAATTGGGTCGAATCCCCTTGCAATTTCTGCATAGTAAGGTCTTGTACTTCTTACCGGTCCAACCTGCAGGGCGTTATTTGAATTATAAATAGCAATAAATCTCGTAATGCCATACTCGTCAACGATTTCGAATACCACATCAGCAAGATTAAGTCCGGATTGGGGTCTGGCTGCAAAACTATTTTCGACCATGACTGCAACGGGCCTGGTTCCTCCTGCAAGAATCGGCAAATCTGATGTTTGACTGTAAATATCCGACTGTTTAACCCATCCCGTAAGAGGGATCACTGATATAAAAATTATAACCAGTACTGGTATTAATAAGATTAAATAAAATTTTTTTCTCTTATGATCCATTATTTTCCTCCGGAACTTTTTAAAATTTGAATAATTATTATAGCTCTATACTGCCTATATTATTTGTCAAATATGATATAATAAAAAATCTTTTAATGCTATTAACTTTACAAAAAAAATTTACCCGGATTTAAATAAATATTATTTTTTTATATGGAATATTGTAAAATGGATTTTAACCCAAAAGAAAAGGAGATTTATGAACAATATAGCTATAGTGACCGATACCACATCCGATATCCCTGAAAATCTGGCAAACAAATATAACATAAAAATAATCCCTCTGTATATCGGATTCGGCGGAAAATTATATCTGGAAGGAAAAGAGATAACCAGCAATGAAGTATTTGAGAAACTGGAAGCAGGAGTAAAAATCCGGACTTCTACACCATCCGTAGGAGATTTTGTTAAACTTTACAGTGATCTGGTAGAAAAAGAAAAAAAGACCCTGATCTATTCGATCCATGTCAGTTCAAAGCTATCCGGAACTTCGAATACTGCAAATCAGGCAAGCAAATTTTTTCCACAGGTAAAAATCAAGGTCATCGATTCCAAAACTGCAGCCACCAGTCTTGGTTTTATAGTTCTAGAAGCCGCAAGGGCCGCAGAAAGAGGGGAAAATGAAGAAGAAATAGACAGTATTATAGAATTTTTAATTAAGAGAAGTAAAATGTTTGCTACATTTGAAAATTTCGAATATTTATTCAGGGGAGGCAGAGCGCCATTTTTGGGAAAATTTTTAGCAAAGTCAATAAGACTTAAACCAATAATTACTATCGGAAGTGAAGGCAGAGTGAAGCTAAAAAAATTTGTAGGTAATAAAAAGAATTCCATTATCGAGCTTCATAAACAAATAAGAAAAGACCCTTTTTATACCGGCAAGAAAAAGATCGGTATCTTTTATGGTTCGGATATCAAACCGGCTCAGGAACTGGAAAAAATGATAAGAGAAGACGACAAGATTAAAATCGATGAGCTGATCTTGACTGAAGTCACTACGATTATGAGTGCTCATACCGGTCCGGGAATATGGGGAGTCACTTCCTGTCCGGTAATATCCGAAAGAAGTATGACCGAGTTTAAAGAGTCTCTCAGAAACCTATCCGAAAAGAGTAGAGAAGCATTAAAATATTTTTCAAAAGACTGGTCCGAGAAAAACAAGATGGTTCTAAAAGATGCAATGAAGAAATTCGTTAGTAAAAGCAGAGAAGTTTTTGACGATATATTCGAAAAAAGTGAGGATACATTTGAAAGTTTATCGGAAAAAGGCAAAGCTACCACCAGAGATATCTCTGAAAATGGTAAGGTCATGGCAAAGGATTTATCTGATAGGGGCAAAGATGCCTTAAATGATGCGATAAAAAATTTATACAGAAGAAGTAAGTCAGCTTCAAAAGATTTTTCCGAAAAAAGTAAGAAAGCCCTGAAAGAGGCTTTGATAAATTTGGCCGAGAAAATCAAATAAAAAATATGACAGATCACCATCATAACAGCAAGCAGGACAGCACTTCAAATATAAGAGTAGCCTTCTTTTTGAATCTGGGATTTACCATTATTGAAATAATAGGCGGGCTTTGGACCAACAGCATTGCTATAATATCCGATGCATTACATGATCTGGGGGACAGTTTCTCTCTTGGATTATCATGGGCGCTGGAAAAATATTCCAGAAAGAAGCAGGATGAAAAATATTCATATGGATACAGAAGGTATTCATTACTTTCGGCGTTGATAAATGGTCTGATATTAATCCTCGGTTCGGTATATGTATTATCTCAAGCAATACCCCGCATATTCGATCCCGAACAACCTAATGCTAAAGGGATGCTTTTTTTTGCGATAGGTGGCGTCGTGATAAACGGAATTGCTGCTCTGCGTCTGAGGAAAGGGAGATCTTTAAACGAGAGAATTATAACGCTGCATCTTCTTGATGATATTCTGGGCTGGGCAGCTATTCTCATCATAAGCATTATAATGATGTTCCAGGATATCCCCATACTGGATCCCATACTTTCGATCGTCATCACGATTTATATTTTGTATAACGTCGTTGTCAACCTGAAAAAGACATTTTCTGTATTCCTGCAGGCCGTTCCTACAGGAATAAGCATCAAAGAGATTGAAGATAAAATTCGAAAAATAGATAAGGTTATAGGCATCCATCATACTCATATATGGTCCATTGATAGTTTAAACAATGTGCTGACAACTCATATCGTCGTGAAAGATAATGCCAATGCTGATGAAATAACTGATATAAAAAGACAGGTGAAAGAAATTGTAGGATCTCCGGACCTTCAGCATTCTACTGTAGAAGTCGAATTTGAGAGCGAGTTCTGCAAAATGAGAGACAGGGAATGTTTCTAGACCGTTTTTTGTATCGTTTTAATATAATTTATAATCTCGATTAATCCTCGATGTTTAGTAGATTTCTCGAAATTCCGTAAAGAAGATCCCCTATCCTTTCAAGATGCAGGACTATATCTGCAAAAACTACTCCTGAAAGTGGCATACAATCACCATTCTGAAGCCTTTTAAGATGAGAAGTTCGGATTTTTTTTACCAGTAAGTCTATTTCTGTTTCGATTTTTTCACATTTTTTAAGCTGGTTTATATTGTTTTTTTCCATACCCGATATCAGAGAGTTAAACAGGTGGTTGACTTTACTGACTGCTGATTCCAGATCCTGGAGAGCAATTTTGCTGAAACTCATATTATTCTCTTCTTTTACCAGCATTAGATAAAGCATACTTTCAGTATGGTCAGCGGCTCTTTCTGCATCATAGGCTATATGAAACAAGTTGGTGAGTTTATTTGAAAGCTTTAGGCCCAATGATTTTTGAGAAATCTTGGTTAGATATCTTATTATATCTTCAGTAATACTATCAACGGCATGTTCTCTATCAAGCACCTTTTTTTCGATTGTGGCATCTTTTTTATTTAATCTTTCATATGAAAGATTTAACATATTCTGAGCTATTTTGATTACCCGGTGCAGCTCTTTTTTGGCCAGATCCAGTGAAACAGATGGAGTGTTAATCAATCTGCTGTCCAGATATAATGCATTTTTTTGAACTATTATATCTTTACCCGGAACTAATTTAACTACTATTTTTTCAAATAATCCAATAATAGGAAATAAGATTATTGTTGTGGTTACATTAAATATCGTATGCATATTAGCTATCTGATGCGGTACGTTATTTCCGATATGAGGTAAAATTATTGGAGCAAGCTTAAATCCATAGAATAATGTAAAAAACACCACTGTTCCAAATATATTAAATAATAAGTGAGCAAAAGCAGTTCGGCGAGCCGTAACTGTTGCTCCGATACTTGCAAACAGACCATTTGCACAGGTCCCGATATTGTCACCGAATAGGATCGGTACAGCAGCAGTAATTGGTATCAAGCCCTGTGCAGCAAGTGCAATAAGAAATCCTATTGTAGCCGAGCTACTATCCAGTATTACCGTCATAATTATACCAACAAGTAAACCAAGGAATGGATTTTTACTAAAGGTTAATAGAAAGTTTTTAAAATCTATATTATCTTTTAACGGTTCGAGTGACCCTTTCATCGTATTCATTCCCAGAAATAATATACCCAGACCGAGTATTGCCATTCCAATGTTTTTGTATCTTCTCCTTTTACTGATAAAAAACAAAAGAAAACCAATAATTATCAAAGGATATGAAAGCAAATCGATGATATCAAACGAGACTATCTGAGCAGTAATGGTGGTGCCTATGTTTGCACCCATTATGACTCCTATTGACGACCTTAGAGTCATCAGACCTGCATTGACAAATCCAATGGTCATTACCGAAGTGGCGCTGCTGCTCTGAATTATCATTGTTATTGCAAGTCCAACCAATAAAGAGATCCAGGGCTTTTTTTGAATTATATTGATTATTGATTTTAAGTTGTTCGAAGTGATTTTCTGAAGGCTGTCACTCAATACATTCATACCGAAAATAAATAAGGCCAGACCACCCAAAACCTGAATAACTATTTTGAAATACATAGATTAAGGTACTTTGAATTTTATATTGGTCACTAGTGATTATAATAAATTAAAATGAATTATTGAATAAAAATATAAAAAATTTTTATGAATAGAGTATAGGATATATAAAAATGCAGATTATTTAAAAATCAATTCAAAAATATTGCGGTAGCTACTCTTCTATTCCCACCATCGATTATTTTTATTCCTATCTGGCTGTAATTAGGATTGAATATATTCGCCCTGTGATTTTCACTTCCGAGCCAGGTACTTATTATAGCTTCCGGGAGCCCCATAGATGGAGGGGTACAGTTGTATAGATTTTCCCCGGCGTACGCATACATCACTCCGCTTTCTACAAGGATATCAAATATGCTTTTACCTTCGGGAGTATTATGAGAAAAATAGCTCCTATCGATCATATCCCGGCTCCTGGAATATGCAATGTTTATCAGGATCTTATTTAGTTTAAGCATCTGCAGCCCATTTTCTTTTCTGAGGTTATTGATTGTAATGAGCATCCGTGCTTCCAGATTTTCATTCTGACTATTTACCGCTGCAGAATTTGTAGAACTTGTACCGGATCCTGAAGGCTGGGACTCCTGAATTTTGCTGTCATTTCCGGAAGGCTCCTCTTGTGTTTCTTTGATTTGATTACAAATATTATCCAGAACTCTATCAAGCAATAGATTTATCTCGGCAATACTTATTCTATTGGCATCGGTACCAGATTCTAACTTAACGGTAATTATTTTATTTACGGTTTTTAGGGGATCTTTTTTATTTTCGTGAAATCCATAAAAACTTTTACTGGAGATAAGATAACCAGGATTTAATTTGTTAACTGTCTGTGTAAATAGAAAGACGTTTAAAGTAACTCCAAATAGAAACAGTAAGATAACAGGTATTAAAATTAAAGCTTTCCCTTTCTTCAATATGGAAATGGTGACTCCTGTCTACTTTAAATAAAAAATTGCATATCGGATTCCTGGGCCTGTTCTATAAAGAACGCTACTCCCACGCAGGCTTCCACCTCGTCGATCATTTTCTCTCTTGGAATTTCAAGGATATCCATACTCATCTGGCAGCCATAAAATTTTACACCAAGTTCTATAGCCATCTGCCTGAGCTCGGGAAGTGTAGCTGCCTTCTTTGCTTTCATCATTTTTCCAAACATCCAGCGTCCCAGGCCGCCGAAGCTGTACTTACTGGGCGAAGCTTTGCTTATATCTCCTCTTTCCATAATACCTATCATTCTTCCCATAAAACTCTTACCGGTCAGAGTTTTCTTCTTCAGAGCCCTGAGTCCCCAGAAAGTAAAGAACATGGTCACCTCCATATTGGAAGCAGCCGCTCCTGTTGCAATAATAAAAGCAGCCATTAGTTTGTCCAGATCTCCACTGCAAATGACCATTGCCAATTTTTTCTTTTTCTTATTCTCAACCATTGAGTAAACACCCCCTCTGGATTATTTTGTTACATGTATCTGTAACGATCGTTACAGAATATTTTTACAACTGCGAAAAAGAACGATATTGTTAAAAACAATATATCACAATATTACAGTATACCTATTGTAATAACTGATGGAAAGATAAAAAAATCAGGCTACAGCCTCAATAATAAACCTTATTCCAAGATAAAACAGAAATATGCTGCAGGCAATAAGAATACCGTTATATATTTTCTGGTTAAAAAATCTGCGCCCGGTATTTACCAGAAATCCGATAAACAAATACCATATAAAATCCGCACTGATATGGCCGATATAAAAAGAAGTGATACCGGTAGTATTAAATTGCACACTCTTTAAAATGAATGCTGCTCCTATACTGATCCACCAGATATACCAGTAAGGATTCATAAGGCTAATAAGGATACCCTTGAATATTACTATAATGGTTGATTTTCCGGTAATGGTTCTTTGTTTCAACACAGACTTGAAATCTATGATAAATTTCTTCTTGAAAATCGAAACTATAATATCGGTTCCTATATAGAGAAGAAAAATGCCTCCCAGGATTCCGATTATCCTTGCGATAAGAGGGTTATCCAGAAACTTTAGTATTCCCAGAAAAAAGCCTATTACTACAATGAGTTCTAATATTGCATGTCCGACTACGATAAAAAAGGAAGTCCAGAAACCTTTCCGGGCAACGCTGCTTATTACCAGTGTAAGCATAGGTCCCGGCACCAGAGCACCGGAGAATGCTACAATCATCGATCCTATGAATATTTGGAAAATCTCATTCATTTCACGATTTTATTTTCCAGTCTCCCTATTGCTTCAATCTCACAGATTGCTATATCACCGGGTTTAAGTAGTTTTTTCTCTTTCATAAAAACTCCTACTCCTGCCG
>CAZYQD010000021.1:0-14337 GCA_964649405.1 uncultured Actinomycetota bacterium | reverse complement strand
TGTCTTTGTAAGATCGATGTTAGCCCTGTCAAAGCGATCTTCTTCAAACTTCTGTTTGTTAAATGCTCTTATTACCATCATCCCCGAGAGATTTTCACGTGTTATAAGGCTAAGACGATCGATAAGGTTCTGAATAATTTTGAACTTTGGCAAAGCTATTGAAAATACTACAATTATAATAGAGACCAGAGTAACAATAGCAACAGCGATAATCCAGGACATTGATGTGCTCTTGTCAAGTGCGCGTATTATTCCTCCGATACCCATAATGGGTGCATAGAAAACAATTCTTATTAGTATTATGACAAGCATTTGAATCTGGGTAATATCATTGGTTGTCCTTGTAATAAGTGAGGCAGTCGAGAATTTATCAAACTCTGCGTTTGAAAAATTTTCAACTTTATCGAATACCTTTTTACGCAGGTTTTTTGACAGTCCGGCTGCTGTTCTTGCAGAAAGATATCCGACTGCGACTGTAGAAGCTGCCGATAAAAGGGATAAAAGCAGCATTAGCAGTCCTGTGCGCCAGATATAATTACTCTGAATCTTATTTGTATTCATACCGAGGGCAGAGTACTCTGCTTTTACAGATCCTACAGCCATTTGTGTTACCATTTTGTCACCTATTGCCTCAAACTGCTTATCAACTGAAGTGCGGATCTTTAAAAGCTGATCGGCAGGTAGATTTGCAAGCATGTCAAAAATCTGGTCTGATGTCATGTCTGCGGGAATCTTTGACAGATCAAAATCCAGCTCGCCACCAGCGGCCGCCGCCCTGGATGGGTCCGCAATAATCTGTTCAATACCGGAAACAGCAAGAAATGCTTTTCCCATTAAAGGGTTAATCTTATTGATTTCTTTCTGATCAATATCATTCAGCACATAAATAGCTTCTTTCCCGAGCTGTGGATAATCCTCTAAATATTTCCTATAATCAGAAGAGGTATTAGCGATAAGTGAGTAATTCTTCAGTACCTCTACTTTGTCGTCTGCACTCATAAGTATGGTAAGTTTATCCATTTTACTCTGACGGATTGCCTCCGGTACAGCATTTTCTATACCTCCCTGCTGTATGCCATTGTTTACTATATTCGACATATAATCAGGAAGCGAAAGGTCAGCCATTGCCTGGACAAACAACAGTGCAATGGCAATCAAAATCATAAGAATGAAGGGTTTAAGGTATCTGGCCAGTTTGATCATTTATTTTTTCTCTTTCCAATCTTTTCCTTGAGTAAGATCTTTCCTGCAATTTTATCGTTAAGTTCACAATATTTTAAAAGTTCATCATCATCCAGAACATCAAATAGTAAAGACAATGTCTTAAAACTTTTATTTTTTATTGAATCAAATTGATTCTTAAATTTTTCGGATAATTCTATCTTCAAAGTCCGGCGGTCATCGGGATTTCTTTTTCTTAAGAGTAGTCCTTTATTTACCAGGCCATTAACTATCTGTGTAGCTGCGCTGCTTGTGGTATCAAGTAAATTCGCAAGATCCTTGATGCTTATAGTTCCATTCCTTTTTACAAGATGTAAAACCAGCCACTGCGAATGTGTGATTTGTATATCGGCAAAGAAAAAGTGGATTCCAGCAATAATCTCGTGCTTTATTACGTGGATATTCTCGATAATTTTTTCGATTAGCTTTCTTCTATCATTCATATCAATTCATAAAATTACGATTCAAATTAATTACCTTAAAAATTAGTTAAGTTACTAATCAAATTAGTATCTTAACTAAATAATTTTTTTTGTCAAGATAATTTAAGACAAACTTAATTTAATTTAGGATTTAAAAGAAAGATTTATGAATTATTCTATTGTAAATAGTCTAGAAGTTCTCCAATCTGTTTCTTATCTCCGGTTGTAAGTGTCGTGACCATAACTGCAGGGCTGTTTTCTCTCGCTTTCTTGTAAGCCTTATAGATGGCCTGATAAAGTTTATCCTCGTCATCACCCCAGGTTATGGTGGAGAGAGGTGTGACCTTATGGTTTATGTTTTCCTCTTTAAGTACGTTCCAGAAGTCATCAAGAGATTTCTTAATATCTTTTTCCCCAATAGGATAAAGACTTACTTGAATTGCGATCATCGATACCTCCATTTGATACTTGATATATTTAATTAATCTTTAATATCCTTAATTGTCTCCTGATATCCTCCGGTGTTTTTCTAAATTAATTAACAGGATTTATAGCAGGTTCAGGATCTTTCCTTTGATTTTATTGAATTCTCCGGATGTAAAAGTCCTGTTGCTTCTCGGTCTTCCAATATCGACATTAAAGCTGTTTTTAACTACCGCAGGGCGTTCGGACAGCAGATAAATTTTATCAGATAAAAAAATTGCTTCATCTATATCATGCGTTATAAAAAGGATGGAAGATTTAAGGTCTTTTAAAATTCCAAGGAGCCAGAGTTGCATTTTTCTTTTGTTAATTGAATCCAGGCTGCCAAAGGGTTCATCCAGCAGCATGATATCATTTGCAAATAAATAAGTCCTGAGAAGAGCGGCTCTCTGACGCATACCACCGGAGAGTTGCCCCGGGAAATGATTTTCAAAACCCTCAAGTCCGAATAATGGAAAATATTTTCTGGCTTTAATCTGTGATTCTCTTTTTTTTAATCCTTTGAGCATCAGAGGTATGCAAACATTATTTATTATTGTATTCCATGGAAAGAGCAGGTCTTTCTGGTGCATATAGCTTACTCTTCCGGTTTTGCCATTATAAATCTCTCCTTCTATTAAGACTTCTCCTCTATCAGGTTTTTCAAGTCCTGAAATAATATCAAATAAGGTACTTTTACCACAGCCGCTCGGGCCGACTATGGAAACAAACTGGTTTTTTCCAAGCTCAAGAGATACATCTTGTATGGTGTGAAGATCCCCAAAACTTTTTTTTATATTTGTTACTTCTATTACTGGTTTAATTTTATCCTTCATTTATCTACCTGAAAGTATTTTATTATTTGTGCTTTTTATTTCTTTGTTTTATGGTAAAAATTCATTGGTAAAGGCTTTGTTTGAATCAAACTTGCCCGTAAAAAGGTTACTCTCAAGCATCCAGTTTGAAAATGTATCCCAGATTTTTTCTTGCATCTCGCCCCATCTTTCAGAATCTGATTTATATTGATCCGCAAGATATTTCTGGCTTGCTGTCACTAATTCCTTATCCAGTTCGGGGACAAACTCGCTTAATATTTCTGCTGCTCCTTCAGGATTATTGATTGCAAATTCATATCCATTGGAGGTTGCACGCAAAAAGTTTTCAACTAACGACGGATTTTCATTTATGATTTTCTCATTTGTAATTATCAGCGGAGTATAAAAATCAAGTAAAGGATCCATATCCTGCAGCAATAAAAAGTTTAACTCAATGTTCCGCAATTCTGCAGCAACTCCATCCCAACCATAGAAGATCCATGAAAAATCCACGTCTTTTGTAATACTTGTAAAGAAGTCGGAAGCGCCTATATTTACTATTTCGAGTTTTGAAAAGTCAGCATCGTATTTTTCCATTAAAACTTTTAATATTGCTTCTTCAGTCGGTGAGCCCCAACCGCCGTATTTTCTTCCTTCAAAGTCTTTCGGTGTCTTAATATTTTTTTCTACCGGTGATGCGAAACCTGATGTGTTATGCTGTATAATTGCGGCTATAGCAACAATAGGTAAGGGAATATCGGCTGTTCGTGCATATGTAACCTGTTCCTGATAACTGATGCCAAACTCGCCCTTGCCGGCTGCTATTAAATCCGCACTTCCGCCTTCGGTGGGTTGGATAACTTCTACTTCGAGCCCTTCATCGGCGTAATATCCGTTTTTAATTGCTGCATAAATTCCTGTATGATTGGTATTTGGAACCCAGTCCAGAACTACGGTTATTTCTTGCAGTTTTTCTGAAGTTTCATCTTGATTTACTCCCTTACATCCCGTGGCAGCAAAAAGGTATGTAAATGTCAGCATTAATGCCAGTACTGCCAGCATTAAAGGAATCAAAGCTGATTTTAGGTTATTCATTTTCTTTTTCATTTTAATCACTCCTCGTAATATTCCTCCTTTGAAATTTGAATCCATGGCATATATTTTTTTTCAATTAATTCGATAATTTTTAAAAAGAAAATACTCAAAATAGTAATTACAATTATTGCAGCAAATACTTTATCTGTTGAAAAAGATTGTTTTGCTCTAATCATATAAACTCCAAGTCCATTCTTACCGCCTACCCATTCTCCGATTGTTGCACCCATAATACTGTATGTTGCAGCGATTTTAATTCCTGAAAAAAAGCTGGGCATTGCCGATGGGAATTTAACTATTTTATATATTTGAGTCCTGTTGGCTCCCATTGACTTAAGCAAATTCAACAGTTCTTTATCCACTGTGGTAAAACCCTGCAGAAGACTTACGGTGATCGGAAAAAAGCAGATAAGTATTACAATTATTATTTTTGGTAAATAGCCATATCCAAACCATATGATAAAAAGGGGAGCCAGAATTATTATAGGAATTGTCTGAGTTGCGATAAGAAGCGGGTTCAATATCTTCTTTACGGTAACAATGGAATCCATAACCAGCGCTGCAATAATTGAAATAATAACTGATATGAAAAAACCTGCTGCTGTTTCGAACAGAGTAATTAAAGTATTACCGCCTATTGCTTTAAAATTCATTATTAAGCTATATAGAATTAATGTAGGGGCAGGTAGAATAAAAGGCTGCACTAGTCCGGACCTTGACACACCTTCCCATATAACAATTAATACTATAATAAAGAGTACCGGCAGGATTATATTGTTTATTTTTTTTATTCTTTTCATTTAAGTTCGAAGATTTTAATTTCTTTTATAATATATTTGTCATGTAATCTCTATAATTGTTTTATAACCAGTAAAGTTCCTCCTTTGATTTTTATATATGCTTTTTTTTCTGTAAAAACATTGCTTATTCCTCTTACAGGGCTGAACATAAGCTTTTCGTTTTCGAGTTCATATTTCAATCCCTTTGTTTTTATAAAATAGATATAAGGGCTGAGTGAGAGTAGGGTCACCGTGCCGCCGATATCCCCGGTTAAAGTTCCGGAATTTCTCATGATAAATATCTCGCTTGTGTCAGTCAAAATCCTCATATCCATATCCCTTAAAAAAGGAGATGTCAGGAGTAAAATATTTGCCATGGCATGATCTATCCTATCGCCCAGTGCACCCAGTATTATCATTTTTTTTATTCCAAGATCAAGAGCGTATTCCACTGCGAGTTGAGTGTCACTCTTATCCTTATCGGCTGATGTGGAAATATATCTCGTCTTTTTTGACTTCTCTCTGATATTTTCTTTAACAGTAGCCTTTATACTATCCATATCACCAATGACTACATCAGGCACGAGATTCATCTTAAGCGCATTTTCTGCGCCCCCATCGGCACTTATGATAATACAATCTACGAAATCAAATAATTCTGTTACTCTTTTATAAGTCAGGACAGGATCATCGATGACACCATTTGCAACTATTATTGCCTTTTCATTTTTTTTATTTCCCATCGTTACTCCTTATAAAAACAAAAAAACTACTAATCCGGCTTTGATAAGTAGTTCATGTAATTCTACTTTTCCTACGCTAGTATTAACTAGGTCAGGTTTAAGGGTCGACAGTTTGAGTTGAATTGACTGTCCTCTCAGCCGGATATGCTCCCCTAAGTATTATAAATATTTAATTTTCAAAAGAATTTCTTTATAATATAAAAAAATAAAGAAATAAACTTACTGGATATTATCACAAAAAGTTTACATTAACAATTATAAATGGATAATATTATTTACAAAGGATTATAATATTAGAAAAGACCTAAATGTCAGAGAAGTGATTATTAAATGGAATTTACTGGAAGAAAAATAGAGATTTTGAAAGAAGTCATTGGCAGATTTATTGCGAAGGCCGATCCCGTTTCCTCAAAGAGAATAGCCCAGGATTCGGAATTTGACCTGTGTTCCGCAACTATAAGAAAAGAAATGGCTGAATTGGAAGAAATGGGTTATCTTACTCATCCCCATACATCGGCGGGAAGAACACCTACAGATAAAGGTTATAGATTTTATGTGGATAATGTGATTAAAGAGCAGCTGGAGTTTAATACCGATGACAATAAAAGTGAACTGACCTTTGATATGGCTATCGGAAAAGACATGGAGATAGAAATGGTCCTTCAAAGATCCGCGGAAATGCTTGCCAGGTTTACAAACTACCTATCATTGGTCGTGGCTCCTACGATTCAGCAAAGCAGGTTTAAACATATAGAACTTTTAAAATTCCATGATGGAAATCTGTTAATGGTCCTGATCACGGATACCGGCAGAGTATATAAAAGAAACTCTGTCCTGACGGGTAAATACACAGAACTTGATTTACAGGGGGCAGCAAATATTTTAAATGTGCAGCTCAGGGATAAAATTATTATCGATATCGATATGGAAGACGTAAAGATACATAAGGGCGACTCGTATCTGATACTGCTTGTAAATAAAATCATTGAACTTTTAAAAGATTGTATTAAGGAAGACTTTCAGCACAATAGGATTTTCATGCATGGCGCATCTGTCATTTTACAGCAGCCTGAATTCATAGACCTTAAAAAGATACAGAATGTCTTAAAGGTTATAGAAAATGAATATTTACTTATGAAATTGCTGTCTGATTTTTCCTGTGACAGAGACTTTATTGTAAAAATTGGTACCGAATTATTCGAGGAAGGCACAGAGGACCTTAGTCTTATTGCATCAAAGTATAAGATTTATGGTAATTCTACTGGAGCCATAGGTATTCTTGGACCAAAAAGAATGGATTACAGCAGGGTTATAAGGAATCTTGATCTTTTTAGAAAAAATCTTACTGAGATTTTCAGTTCGAAAGCGTAAGCGTTAAAAGGATATTTCCCAATCCCGGCATTAGAGCAGTAACTGGAAAAAAAAATCAAAATAGGTTATTATTTCCAGGCTGCATCTCATAATTCTAATGAATCTAATTTTTATTTTATTTAAATTTTTAAAGGTGAATTAAGCGGTGGCAAATAAAAAAGATTATTATGAAGTTCTTGGGCTCCCCCGGGACTGCACACTTTCTGAAATAAAGAGCGAATACAGGAAGCTTGCCCGCAAGTATCATCCTGATGTAAATGGCGGTAATCCCGAATCGGAGGAAAAGTTCAAGGAGATTTCCGAAGCATATGCGGTACTTAGCAATGAAGATAAAAGAAGACAGTATGACCAATTTGGGTTCAGCAGGAACCTATTCGATGGTTTCGATTTCAGTAGCGTATTCTCTGAGTTTGGATTCGGAGATATATTCGATAATCTATTTGGCTCCGGATTTGGCAGCGTTTTCTCCGGAGGGCGAAAAAGCAGCCGAAGGAAACGAGGGTCGGATATTGGTATAGGTACAAAAATCAGTTTCAAAGAGTCTGCATATGGAGTTAAAAAGACAGTGGAATATAACGCCGATGATATTTGCGAATCATGTAAAGGCAAGGGCAGCACGTCCGTCGATGGAGTAATTACTTGCAGCGAATGCGGTGGTTCGGGGAGCGTAAGGACTACAAGACAGACTTTTATTGGAAATATAATAACCACATCGGCCTGCAGTATGTGCGGTGGTTCGGGAAAAATAATAAAGGACCCATGTAAAGCATGCAGAGGGAAAGGGTACCGGGCAGTAAAGAAAAAAGTCGAATTGGATATCCCCGGAGGGATACATGATGGCGATAGTCTGAGAATTTCCGGCAAAGGAAACTCACCTGGTAAAGATTCTATAAATGGAGATCTTTTGGTGACAGTAAGGGTAACTCCTCATCCCGGTCTCAAAAGAGTCGGAGATGACGTACTTTCCAATGTTGAGATATCTTTTGCCCAGGCAGCTCTTGGCTGTAAAGTAGAGGTTGAAACTCTTGACGGTAAAGAAGAAATAATTATAAGACCCGGAACACAGCCAAATGAAAAAATTATTCTTAAATCAAACGGGATGGTTCAGCTCAACGGATACAGAAGAGGCAATCATATAATCAATATAGACGTGAAGATTCCCAAAAGACTTTCCAGGGAAGAAATAATACTTCTGAAAAAATATGCAGAGGGAAGAAAAGAAGTAGTTTGATGAGTTACCCATACTTTTTTATAGGTCCTCACAGTATCGAAGGGGATAAAATAAGAATCGAAAGCGAGGACCGAAACCATCTTATAAACGTACTTAGAAGTAAAATCGGCGATGCGGTTTATGTATCCGATAACGCTGACAATAGGTATGAAACAGAGATTCTGGATATCGGTAAAACCGAAGCAATACTGCTTATAAAAGATAAAATAAGAATTTTCAAAAAGACTCCCCGTGTATCTCTTTTCCAGTGCGTGCTTAAAAAAAATTCCATGGAACTTGTCATCCAGAAATCCACCGAAATAGGAGTTGACCGTATAATACCGGTAATAAGCGCAAGGGTGATTACAGATAAGAAAGATATTTCCGGTAAAACCTCCCGATGGCAGAAAATTTCAGACGGAGCTTCAAAGCAGAGTAAAAGAGATTATAAATGCGAAGTAACTCCCCCGGAAGAAATCCACGATATAAAGGTTTCTGATTTTGATTTATTTTATATTCCTTATGAAGAAAGTTCCTGCGGGATTGAAAACCTTACGGATGTTAAAAATGCTTCCAGCATCGGATACGTGATAGGACCTGAAGGAGGTTTCGAAACCTCTGAATTGGATTTTTTAAGGCAAAGAGGTGCCAGGGAAATAAATTTCGGAAAAAATATTTATCGTTCCGAAACTGCTTCAATTTATTTCTTATCCGTATTGGATTATTTGACCGGTAATCAAAAATGAAAAAAATAACGTTTTCTGTAGATACGCTCGGGTGCAAGGTCAATCTAAGTGAATCTGATTTTATTATAAAAGAACTTCAAAAAAAGGGAATGGACCATGTTCCCTGCAATAAGAATCCTGATTTCTGTATAATCAATACCTGTACCGTTACCTCTCAGAGCGATAGGAAAACCAGGCAGATAATCAGAAGAATCAAATCACAGAACAAGAACAGTAAAATGATAGTCACCGGCTGTTTCGTTGTTTTTAATAAAGAATTCCTGAAAAAAAATGAAATCGATCATGTGATTGAAAACAGTGATAAAAATAAAATACCGGATTTTATAGGAAGAATAGCGGGAATAAAGAAAATACCGGGAAAAAGCGGTGAATATAGAATCGATAGAAATGGGCTGGATTCTTATAAATATTCCTCCCTTATCGGCCAGATTCATTCTAGACCGATCATTAAGATCCAGGATGGATGCGAGCAAAACTGCACATATTGCATTGTTCCAAAAGTGAGAGGGAAATACAGAAGTGTGCCTTACGGAGAAGTCCTTGATAAAGTGAAGGATCTACAGGAAGATGGTTTTGAGGAAGTGGTCCTTACAGGTATCCATATCGGAAAGTATGGAACGGATTTTAAAAAAGGTAATCAGGATACCGGTGTAAAAACCGGTAATCTGGCAGATTTACTGGAAAGAATCATAAGAGATTCAGGTATAAAACGAATAAGGATAAGCTCTATAGAAGTAGAAGAGATCGGTAGCAGACTGCTGGATGTTTTAAAAGGAAATGGCGGACGTTTTGCCCGGCACCTGCATATTCCTCTCCAGAGCGGCAGTAACAGGATCCTTGAATTGATGGGAAGGCCATATTCGTCGGAATATTATTCAGATAAAATAAAAAAGATCAGAAGTATCTTTCCGGGTATTGCATTGGCCACGGATGTGATGGTGGGATTTCCCGGTGAAAGCGAGGAAGATTTTAGGAAGACTGTAGAAATAATAAAGAAGATAGCTTTCAGTAAAATCCATGTTTTCAAGTTTTCCGGAAGAAAACATACTCCGGCTTACTGGATGAGAAATCAGGTAGATGAGGAAGTAAAATCCCAAAGAAGCAAGATTATAAGAAATATCGGAGACGGGCTTAGAAGTGATTACCTGAAGCACAATATAGGAGAAGTATTGAATGTCGTATGCGAGGAAATGGATACAAGCAATCATATGGTAAGCGGAACTTCGGATAACTACATAAAAATTTATTTTCAAATAGATAAAAAAGACTTTCCATTACTAAGAGGCAGGATTATAAAAATCTCTGTAGATTCCGAATATAGAGATGGTCTCCGGGGGAGCATAGAACCTGAAATATAGAGATTGTTTTTGTCATTGATTTATGTGTTTATAAGTCCTCACAAGTTGTAAAAATCAAAAAAAATAGTATAATCTCCGACTTAGGGTAAAATTGGTTGTAAAAAAGTATAAAAGAATTTTATAATTAAAAATATTAGATTAATAATAATAATCTGGTAAATAAATTTTTTTAAAATAAAATGGAAGATTGTCTTTTTTGTAAGATTATAAATAAAGAAATAAAAAGTGATATAGTATTTGAAAATGATACTGTTTTGATATTTAAGGATATATCACCACAGGCACCCGTGCATCTTCTGGCTGTTCCAAAAGAGCATATCGAATCGATTCTGGAAATTGAGAAACTGGACTACAGAATATTAAAAGAACTAATAGAGGCGATAAGCAGAATTGCACTGGAAAAGGGATTGGATAAGGATGGATTCAGGGTAGTCATCAATACGGGAACCGGTGCCGGGCAGAGCGTAAATCATCTACATTTTCATATATTAGGGAAAAGAAAACTTACCTGGCCTCCGGGTTAAAAAATCAATCATCCATTGTTCACCTGTTATGTAGCTTCTATTTATTTTAATAATTTTGCTATTATAATCTTTATAGGAGGGGCTTTTGTCTCCGGTAAAACAAAAATTAAATATTGATTTCAAGGGCGAACATTCGATGGCGGAATTGATCGGCGATAAGGATGAACTTCTACGTATGATCGAAAGAAAATACAATGTAGAGATTTTCGTGCTGGGAAACAATCTGGAAATATCAGGGAAAGGTAAAAATGTAAGAGAAGTTACCAAACTTATAGAGGAACTGGCATTACAAATAAACCTGGGTCAGAAGTTAAATTCCGAAAAAGTAGGCGATTCGATAAAGATCATGGAAGACAAATCAGGTTTAAAACCGCATGAAGTATTCAAGGAAAGTATCGTGGTAAACAATGGGAAGAAAATCAAACCACGCACATTAGGTCAAAAAAAATATGTTGAAGCCATCAAAGAAAATACCATCGTTTTTGGGATAGGACCTGCAGGGACCGGTAAGACTTACCTTGCTCTGGCACTGGCAGTCGAAGCTTTGAAGGAGGATAAAGTAGGACGAATAATTTTGATAAAACCGGTGGTTGAGGCAGGTGAAAAGCTGGGATTTCTGCCAGGAGACATGTACGATAAGGTAAATCCTTACCTTAGACCTTTATACGATGCTTTATATGAAATGCTGGATGTTGAAAAGTTTCAGCAGTATAGGGATATGGGGATTATTGAAGTGGTACCGCTGGCATATATGAGAGGAAGGACTCTGAATGATTCTTTTATTATCCTTGATGAGGCTCAAAATTCGTCCCCTGAGCAAATGAAGATGTTTCTAACAAGATTGGGATTTGGATCCAAGATAGTGGTTACGGGTGACATTACACAAATAGACTTGCCACATGATAAAGAATCCGGCCTTATTATAGTAGAAAAGATATTGAGGGGCATACAGGGAATCGATTTTGTATATCTCAGCTCAAAAGATGTAGTCAGGCATGAACTGGTGCAGAGAATAGTAGATGCTTACAAGGTCCATGAGGAAAAAGTTAAAAAATAATTTTATGGTAATTTAAACGAGTCGAAATGATAGCAAGAAATAATAAAAATAAAGAATTATTAAAAAATGAAAAAAGCAAGCTAGAAAAGACCCGGGATTTCATTAGTAAATACTTTTCATACCGGAGTAAAATTGCCCAGAGAATGTATATATTTATTTTGACCCTCGGTCTGGTAACGACTGCTCTTACATATAGTTATGCTCCTGACATAGGTATAGAACTGGGGAAACCAAGTCCAAGAACCATTAAGGCAACCAGGGGTATAGAGTTTGAGGATGTCATTCAAACAGAAGAAGACAGAAATATAAACGAAGCAGAAGTAGAAGATGTATATGTTTATGATATAGATGTTTTAAATGGGGAAAGAGGATCACTATACCAGATCAGGTATTTTTATCTTCTGACAGGGATAGTCCAGAAAAAAGAAGATAAATCTTTTGAAGAAAAAGTTGATTATATGACAAATCTTCTGAGCAGCGAATATGCAGAATCCATTATTTCTATGGCACTTGATCTATCAGTGGATGATCTCAATATACTAATGGCGAAGACCCAGGATGTAGCAAGAGAAATAATGAAAGAGGAAATAAGGCCTAATGAACTGGATTTTGCCAAAAGCGAGGCTATCGGGCTCATTGAAGCGGATACAGAAATAAGGTCTGACCTCATTCCTATTGCGGTAAGTATACTCGAAAACAATATCCAGCCCACAGCATTATTCGATCCTGCTGCCACAGAAAAAGAAAGGGAAGAAGCCAGATTGAATACCAGTCCACATATGGTAACCATACTGGAAGGGCAGACTATTGTCTTCGAGGGAGAGATTGTAAGTGATACCGATATTCTCATATTGACCAGACTGGGTTTGCTGCAGACAGGTTTTGACTGGAAGAAACTTCTATATGTGTTTTTTATATCTTCGGTGGTCCTCTTTTTGTTTGGATTTTATATTCAAAAGTTTAATCCGGGCATCTTTGACAATACAAAGAAATTAGTAATAAATGCGGTCCTGATTGTAATATTTACACTGCTTATAAAAGCTTTTACCATACTTTCGTCTATCCATTTGAATTTATGGAACTACTTATTTCCTGTAATGGCCGCATCTCTTATCTGTACTATTTTATTCGATGCGCGTATCGCTATGATGCTTACCATATGTCTTGGAATATTCGTAGGTATCACAACCGATTTCAATTTCAGCCTGGCTGTTGCCTATACACTGGGAGGTATCTTCTCTACTTATATGGTATCAAAAGTCTCACAGAGATCAGCGGTGATGAGGGCAGGTTTCATAAGCTCGCTTGTCCTTGCTTTTTTATTTCTTACAATCAACCTTATCGGTGGAGAAGTTGGGACGATTGCCCTTTATACTGTACTCGGATTAGTAAACGGTATTATCTGTGCAATTATTGCAATAGGTTTCCTGCCATTTATCGAATCAACCTTTAATGTCGTAACTGCAATGGGGTTGCTTGAACTTTCAAATACGGATCAGCCGCTGCTCAAGAAGCTGCTTATATCTGCACCCGGTACTTATAATCATAGTATCCTGGTAGGCCATCTTGCCGAAAGTGCGGCAAAATCAATAGGAGCCGATTCACTGCTGGTAAAAGTTGCGGCTCTGTATCATGATCTTGGTAAAATGAAAAGGCCCGAGTATTTTTATGAAAACCAGATGGAGATTGAGAATGTTCATGACCGTTTGAATCCCTCTATGAGCAGACACATAATATCTAATCATATAAAAGACGGGCTGGAAATGGCAGTAAAGAATAAGATTCCCCGAAAGGTCTTAAATATCATATCCCAGCATCATGGAAATTCGATAATAACCTACTTTTATGAGAAGCAAAAGGACAGAGAGATGAATGGCAACGGGATCTCAAACGGCCTTAAAGAGCATTTTCGTTATCCAGCTAAAAAACCGCAAAGCAAGGAATCTGCAATTCTTATGCTGGCGGATTCATGTGAAGCTGCAGTAAGATCTATAAGCAGAGTCACTCCCAAAAAAATCAAACAAATGGTAAGTGACATATTCGAAGATAGAATAAAGGATGGACAGCTTAATGAGACCAGCATAACTTTAAAGGAAATCAATACGGTCAGAGATACTTTGATCGATGGGCTGATATCCATTCATCATTCAAGACTTTCATATGATGAACCCGGCCAAAAAGCAGGAGGGGACCTGGAGACGAAATTGGAGGCAAAGTGGAAGTCACATTGATCGATAAACAGGATAAAGTTAAATTGGACCTGGATTTAATAAAGAAAGCAGCGATATATATTTCGGATAAGTTTGACAGGGACTCTAAAAGCCACCTCAATATTATATTCCTGGACGGCAAAGAAATAAGAAAACTAAATAAAAAATATCGTAATACTGACAGCGAAACAGATGTTCTTTCTTTTTCATATATTTCCGATAGAGGCAAACTAGATCTGGGCGATGACTCTTATACTATAGGCGAGATATTTATTTGCCCGGAAGTCGCACAGACAGACATTAAAGCTCAGGATGATAATTGGA
>CAZYQD010000020.1:0-14491 GCA_964649405.1 uncultured Actinomycetota bacterium | reverse complement strand
TATTATGTCGTATTTGTTCCTGGCAGAATAAATTATACTATCCAGCATATCTATATTGAATTTATCGCTTTGATATATGGATAATGGCGGCTGAAGGATATCTATCTTATCATTACCGGCCAGACTTATTATGGATTTATCGAAACAATCTTTCCCCTGAGTGATCTTTTCAATAAACACGCTCAAATTCGGGGATAAATTCAAATCAAGATTGATAGCAATATCTGATGGTCCCTCACAAAAATTCAAATCTATTATCAGCAGTTTCCCTCTGATAATATCTTTCAAATACCAGGCGAAATTAAAGACTATGCTGGTCTTCCCGACTCCACCCTGAACCGAGTATAAAGAAATCACCTGCTGTGGTATGAATCTATAATTATCTTTGTCTTTTGAATCCAATTTAGGATTCAAATTGTCTACTATTTCCAGTATCCTCTTCAGATCATCAATCTTCTCTACACTTCCTGTAAAAATATTTCTAGATAGAGAACCTTTCTTTTCATCCGAATCGGTAATGATCAGCTCACTTCCGGTATTATCATTTATATAATCTGAAATTTCCTTATAATTCTTTAATTTTGCCGATAATACAATATATTTTGGCATATATTCTTCCAGATAATGTTTTAGATAATTTGTATTGTTTAGAACCAATATATTGTGATTTTGCAGTTTTATCCGGGGTATATTTTTTGTGAGCTCTTTATTTTCTGTTATTATAAGGATTATTTCCATTTTTTTGGAATGCTGCGATATTTATAATAAAACAATTATAGAACATTTATAAATTAATAATAGAACTCTAATATTCATTTGTCAACGGTTATTTTGGCTAGTATACTGTTTGATTCAGTTATTATCTGCTGGAACTTAAAAAAATATGGAATTTTGAACTATTGTGGGATTAAATAGATTATTATAGTTATATGATAAGAATGGACTAGTCTTCTCTGGCTGGAATAAACTTAATCGGGTTTTAATTTGAAAGAAGTCTTGCAGCTAATTTTAAATCTTTATCTGATTTTACGCTGATTTCTTTATAAATCGATTTTTCACCAGCAATTATTTTTATATTTTTTTTGGGTACCCCGATCCTATCTGAAATAAAATTTATCAGTTCTTTATTCGCTTTCCCCTTTTCCGGCACGGCGGCAAGTTTTATTTTTATTCTGTCTCCGTAAATACCATGAATACGGGTCACAGCGGAATTAGGTTTTATAAGTAATTTAATTTTCTCAGTCTTCATCGGTTTTAAAGAAATCATTAATTATATCCGGATTGGCTATATCTATTTTCTTTTTCACTCTCCTGGGTTTATATTCATAATCGATTTCTTCAGTCTCTTCGGATTCATAAATAATAGATTTTTCTTCCTCTTTCTCTTCTTCCTCAACTTTCTCCTGCTCTTCTACTATCTCTTTTTCTTCCTCAGCTTCTGTGCTTTCTTTTTCTTCTTTCTCTTTGATACCTTCAAGTATATTCAATTCTTTTTTAGCAGGATATTCAGTTTGTTTACTTTCTTTATAATTCTCGTCTTCATTATTATCCTCATCTTCATCAGTTCTATCAATGTCAAACTCCCCATCTTTAATCTCAGAAATATCAAAATATTTTCCTTCTGCTACCTTTGAAGTACTTTTTTTGAGATCATCTGCCAGCTTTTCAATCTTACCTTTAAAGTCTTCATACTTCAGGCTCAGTTTCTTTATATCCCTTTCCAGTTCTGCTTTTCTGGTCAACAAATCCTTATATGATTTTTCCTGCTCGGCTACTTTCGTTCTTATCAACTCCTCGGCTTCAAGTTCTGCTTTCTGTTTTATATCTTCCGCAATTTTATGAGCAGATACAAGTGCCTCCTGGATGACTCTTTTCATTTCACCTGATTCTTTATTCCCCTCGTATTTCAGTTTTTCTATATTCTCCTGAAGCTCCTTTTGAGATCTTTGTAATTTATCAAACTCTACAGTAAGAATGTCCAAAAATTTATCGACCTCTTCAGGTTTATATCCTTTAAATACAACATGAAATTCTTTTTTCTGGATATTCTCCGCATTTATATTCATTATTTCCTCCCCATATTCTTTTATCCGTATTATCTATATTTTATATAAAACCGTAAAAACACTGCAGCTTTTTAATCAAGCAGATTCTGCAATTCATTTGCTCTCTTTTTTGCACTTTCTACGGCTTCGTAAACTATTTTATCAAGTTTATTTTTTTCAAATTCTTTAAGGGCTCTTTCGGTGGTGCCGCCTGGAGTTGCAATTTTTTTGATCAAATCATCAATCTCCATTCCGGATTTATCAATAACCGTTCCTGCTCCATTCATTGTTCCAATTACTAATTTTTTTGATATTTCCGGATCCAGCCCATTTTTTATTCCGGATTTTATCAAATATTTACAGAAAAGAAAGAAATAGGCCGGTCCACTTCCATTTAAAGCAGTTGCTATATTCTGGTATTTATCATCTATTATTACATAATCTCCCGTGCTCTTTATTAATTTCCCGGTAAAAGATAAATCCTCATCTCTTGTAAATCTGCCCCTGCTTATCGCCGACATACCCTTTTTAAACAATGCGGGATAATTGGGCATTACCCGTATAACTGAAGCATTTGAATCCAATGTCTTTTCAATATAATCTGTAGATATTCCGGCTACGATACTAATAATTGAATTTATCTTATTGTCGAAACAGGTCTTGATATCTTTTAATACAATCTTGATGTCTTTTGGTTTTACAGATAAAAGAACATACCTGCATTTTTTTATTACATCCGAAATCCCTCCGGCCTGATGTACCCTGTAATTGGTTTCAATGTATTCTCTACGGCAATCATCTATGTCATAAGACACAAGTTCATCGTTTTTTAAAAAACCTGAACCAAGTATTCCTCCAAGTATTGCTTCACCCATATTTCCGCAGCCTATTATTCCGAGTTTATAACTGCCCAAATAAATACCTTCTTTTCCTAAAAGTGCTCATAAAAACCCTCTTCCCGCAGCAGTTCCTGTTCTTCGGAACTGACTTCTACATTAAAGGGGGTGATTAAAAAAACTTTTTCTGCTACCTTTTTAATATTCCCTTCCAGAGCATAAGTAAGCCCGCTGCAGAAATCGATTATCCTTTTACCTAATTCCTGATCAGCTTTCTGCAGGTTGATTATCACGGGAATATCTTTCTTGAAATTATCAGCAATTACCTGTATCTCCTCGAATTCTTTGGGTTCTGCAACAAAAACCCTCGACTTGATTCCATCTCTTCCCGAACCAATCAATGAGATTTTTCTGGATGGTTTTGAACCAAAAATATGACCCCTCCTTGGACTCTCTTTTTCATTAACAGAGTCTATTTTACCACTTTTATCCCTCAATGTTCTGACTTTTACTTTTTCTGTTTCCCTGCCTTCCGTCTCATCCAGATCTATCTCATCTTCATCGGATATGCCAAAAAAAGAAAGAGTCTTCTTAAAAAATCTACTCATTTTCCCTCCTCTGTCTGATTAAATGTTTATTTAAAAATAATAGAACCGATCCTTATCATAGTGGCACCTTCTTCGATAGCTACCCTGTAATCATTACTCATCCCCATCGATAGTTCTTTTAACCCGATATTTTTAAAATCTTTATTCGACTTATCTCTGAGAATCTTAAGTCTTCTAAAGATATCCCTCAGATATCCGAAATCATCAGTCAAAGGTGCGACAGTCATCAATCCTATTATCTCTATATTCTTAAAATTAAAAGATTTTTCAATAAAATCATGCAGGTCATCCTGATTTATACCATATTTGGACTGTTCTCCCGAAATATTGACCTCTATTAATAATTTTTGAATCTTATCCAGTTTCCTGGCTTCATCATTCACTTTACTTAAAGTACTTATATTGTCTATCGAATGTATGAATTCTACCAGTGGAACTACTATTTTTATTTTCCTGCTCTGGAGGTGTCCTATAAAATGCCATACGGGACCTCCTTTAATAGCATTATATTTTTCCTCTAGCTGGTCAGCCCTATTTTCTCCAAAATTTATGATACCAAGATCATAAACCGATTTTACCTGCCCGGCAGAAGCGTATTTCGCAGCAGCTACGATCGTTATATCTCTGCTTTCTCTGCCGATTCTTTTACAGGTCAACTCTATTTCTTTTTTTAGATTATCGATATTTCTTCTTAATCTATCAGACTCTTTAATTGAATCAATGCCATTTTCCATATTCAATAACTATGATTACTTGATGATCGCTATTCCTGCCTGTCTTCCGGTTGCTTTGTTTCTCCGATATGAAAAAAAATCCTCGTTACAATAAGTACACTTCCCACAATCGAAAATATTTTCTTCATAAATCCCTGACTTTTCTAGCTGATTATGATTTAGTTTAACGAGGTCCAGATAAACATCATTGTTCTTCTTTGTAAAAAAACTCCCCGAACCAAATTTATCAGTAAATCTTTCAAGAACACTACTGTCGATTTTATAACAGCATTTTCTTATACTGGGACCAAAAGCAACAAAAATATCTCTACTTTTACTTCCGAAATTTTTCTTCATATATGAAATTACTTTAGCTGCCATTCCCTGTAATGTTCCTTTCCATCCTGCATGAACGGCAGCAATCACTTTTTTGTTTATATCTGCCATCAATATTAGATTACAGTCCGCTCCCATCACCATAATCGGGGTATCCTTCAAATCCGTAATCAGGCAATCAGCTTCCTTCATTATATTGTCCGATTCAAGATTCATATTTTTATCGATGTTCAATATATTTGTTCCATGGACCTGTTTTACTGAATATATTTTTCTCATCTTTTTTAGTTCCAGCTTCTTTAAAATCATTTCCCTGTTCTTCCTGGTATTTTCCTCATTCCCGCCGGCATAGTAATCGAGATTAAAAGAATTGACTCCGTCGCCATCCGGTCCGCTGTTTCTGGTTGTGAAGCAAAAAATTATTCCGTGATTATTTTTTAAATAGTTTGATAAATATACCGGAAGGTTATGTACAGATATATTTTCCATTCCTGTCATTTCAAACTTCCCGATCATTTGAGACTTGAACTATTTTTTATTTTTTCTCAAGAAAGTAGGTATATCAAGATAGTCGTCATCTTCCAAAGACTTGAAGTCATCTTCCGATACTTTTTTGAAATCTTCTTTTTTACTTTTCCCGGATAGTATCTCTTTTTCAAATTCAAATAATTTTTTCTCTACTTCTTTTTTCCTCTTCTGACCCTCATCCACCTTTGCTTTTTGAGCTTTTCGTGATTCAAATCCGGTAGCAATAATAGTGACCTTTACATTATCATTCATGCTCTCATCGATTACCGCACCAAAGATAATATTAGCGTTTGGACTGGAAGCATTTCTTATGATTTCCGCTGCCTGATTGACCTCAAAAAGTTTTAAATCGGGCCCACCGGATATATTGAGAAGGATCCCGTTTGCTCCTTCTATTGAGCTCTCGATCAAAGGACTATTGATGGCATTCTGGGCAGCTTTAATCGCCCTGCTCTCACCGGATGCCATTCCATCTCCCAGTATTGCATTTCCCGCATTTTTGATAATCGATTTTACATCTGCGAAGTCCAGATTTATAAGCCCGGGCAGAGTTATCAAATCAGTGACCCCTCTTACACCTGCTCTCAGTACGTTATCTGCCAATCTAAACGCATTAAGAAGCGTTGTGTTATCATCGGAAATTTCGAGCAGCCTGTCATTTGGTATGATTATCAGAGTATCGACTTTATCTTTCAAATTGTCGATTCCCTCTTCAGCCTGACACATTCTTTTCCTGCCCTCAAAGGTGAATGGTTTTGTTACAACCGCAACCGTCAAACACCCCGCTTCTCTGGCAGCTGCTGCAATAATAGGGGCTGCGCCGGTTCCCGTCCCACCGCCTTCGCCTACGGTCAAAAATATCATATCTGCATCTTTTACAACTTCTTTAATGGATTCTATAGATTTTTCAGCAGCCACTCTTCCTATTTCAGGGTTAGATCCTGCACCCAGTCCGCTTTCGCCTATCAGCACTTTCCTGTCGGCACTTGACATCATAAGCGCCTGGGCATCTGTATTTATCGCCACAAACTCGCACCCGCTCAGATTATCTTCCATCATCCTGTTTATGGCATTGCTTCCGCCTCCTCCTACCCCTATCACTCTTATGACTGCATAATAGCTTTTATCAAAATCCATGCTCACTGCTATCACCTGCTTTCATTTTTTAAAATTTTTAAAATAAAATCTCTAAACCTGTTTAAAAAAGTATATTGTTCTTTTTTTTCTCCTATTTGATCCAGACTTCGATAATTCTTCATCTGGTAAGCATATTTTAGCAGGCCCACGCCTGTAGAATAGATAGGATCGCTTATGACTTCCGCGGGTCCTTCAGTATCACAGGGGATTCCCAATCTCACCGGTAAATTAAAAACAGCATTTGCGAGCGGGGCTATTCCCTTAAGCATGGAGGTCCCACCCGTTATAACAAGCCCACAGGGGACCTCATGCATAAAGCTATAACCTTCAACCTTCTCTTTAACAAGGCCCAGCAATTCCTTAACCCTGCAATTCACTATATTATACAATCTTATGTTTAAGGTTGTTTTATTGCTGTCTATCTTGATGTCACCTATATTTACTCTATTTAATGTATCATAGAAATTATAGTCGACATTGGCAAATTTCTTTTTGATTTCTTCTGCTTTTGGAATTGTTATATTAAGACCGATGGAAATATCATTTGTTATTAAATCTCCTCCCACGGGCAGACAATATGTAAATACCATCTTCTTATCTTTATAAATCGCAACATCAGTAGTCCCCCCTCCTATATCAAGAAGTATCACTCCGCTTTCTTTTTCTTCCGGGGTAAGTACGGCTTCGCTTGAGGCCAGTGCTTCTATTATTATATCCTCGACTTCAACTTTAGCAGCTCTTACGCTATTTACAACATTATTTATAAGAGAAGCAGTTCCATAAATAGCCAGCAATTCAACAGACAATTTTTTTGCCGATAAACCTATTGGGTCTACAATACCCTTCTCTTCATCGATGACAAATTGTTTGATAAGAGTGTGTACGATCTCATATTGAGGAGACAGGTTCACTTTATTTGCCGTAGAAATAAGTCTATCTACATCTACTTTTCTTATTATGCTGTTGGGGGAATTGATATTTATATCGGACCAGTTGCTTATGAAAGAAATATGTTTGCCCGTCACTCCTATGTAGGCACTATCGACAAATACCTTGGTGGTCCTTTCTGCCATTTCTATCGAATGAAGTATCGACTTTGTGGCTTCGTTGATATCCACAATAAGGCCCTTCTTTAAGCCGTTGGAACCGGAGATTCCATAACCTTTTATTTGAAGTATATTGTTTTTCTCTACCTTTCCGATTAAAGTGGTGATTTTAGTAGTTCCTATATCGATACCTGCAATATATTCTTCATTTGCCGACAATTGAACCTCCGCAATCTTATCTTATCACAGGACTTTCCGGGCTTCTTAAATCTATCACGGTATAATCCGTCTCATCTTCCAATATCTGTTTCAATATTTCGATTTTTTTAACCGTATCACTGCTATCACCGAAAATTATTTCATCTCCGCTATTAGTCTCAAATATTATGTCTCCTGAAATATTGTCCTCGAGCCTTGCTTCGTTTATTATAGATTTCATTTCGCTATCGAAAGCTTTATAAATATCTATACAGCTCAAGGCATTCTTTTTTGCAATTTTTTCACCTATATTTACATTATAACTGACTGCATTTTTTATCAGAAGTAAATCTTTGTAATTATTCAGATTTTTTTTGTCAATCCTATCCAGGATCACACCTTCGCCATCCATAAGAAAATAATTAACCTTATACACTATTATAAGTTCAGGTTTTCTTTCGACCAATTTTACTACGACTCTATCAGGAAAAATTTTACTGAGTTCAACTCCTTTTACCCAGGTCAACTCTCTGGTTATTGTATCTTCGACCATTTTTTTATTGATTTCAAATATATTGGCCCCTATTACTTCGGGTATCAGACCCAGTATTTCTTCATTCTCGTAATGTGTATTATCTTCGACATCTATATTCTTTACTTTGAAATATTCGCTGTTGTAGAAATAATTCAATCCCCAGACTGCCGATGCAAAGAAAGTGACAATAAGCAGTAATTTAATAAAACTCCAGATTCTTCTCCTGAGAATCTTTCTTCTTCTGGTTAGTACAATATTTTCACTATTTTTAATTTTATCACCCGAGATTATACTTTCAAACTTGCCGAATCCAATATTATCTCTACTAATAGATCGAAATCAATCCCGGCAGCTCCGGCCGCCTTGGGAACCAGACTTGTAGCTGTCATACCGGGCATGGTGTTTAATTCAAAAGTATAGGCATCGTTCTGGCCATCCAGCATAAAGTCCACCCTTGATATTCCGCTGCATTCCAATACTTTATGGCACTTTACCGCTGTTTCTGATATATGCCGTGATAATTCACTGTTTAACTCTGCAGGAACTATATACTCTGTCATTCCCTTTGTGTACTTTGCCTCATAATCATAGAAACCACTACTGGGTCTTATCTCAATTATCGGAAGAGCAACCGGGTCTTTCCCTATTACACTTACCGTGAGTTCCCGGCCACTAATATATTTTTCAATTAAAATTTTATTATCATATTTTGACGCATCTTCGATAGCATGTTTCAATTGTTCGTCACTGCCCACAATATTGACTCCTATAGTTGAACCTTCACAATTTGGTTTGACTATTACCGGATAAGAAGGTATTTTACCAATAAACAAACCCGTTCCCGCCGGATTCTTTTTACTATCTATATCCAGAACCGCATACCGGGGAGTGAGTACATTTTCACATTTTAAAATCTTCTTTGTTAATATTTTATTGATTGCAATGGCGCTTCCAAGCACACCCGAACCAGTATATGGAATTTTCATAATCTCCATTAGCCCCTGGATAGTACCGTCTTCTCCATATCTTCCATGAAGAGCCAGAAATGCCAGATTGATTTTTTTAAAATCATTTAAAAAATCATTTTTTAAATCTATGAAGATAGCATTATATCCTGATTTCAGTAGTGACCTGTAAATATTTTCTCCGGTTAAAAGAGATATTTCTCTTTCAGAGGAAATACCACCTGCAATCACTCCGATTCTTAACGATTTTTTCTTTTTTCTGATCTCGAGATCCTTAAACTTTTCTAATAAATCTGACATACTAAAATCCGACTAACCTCACTTCATATTCCAATTTTATCCCAAACTTTTCCATAACCATGTTCTTTACTATTTTGGAGAGGACGTATATATCTTTTGAGGTGGCATTATCAAAGTTCTCGATATAATTGGCATGCTTGCTCGATATCCTGGAACCGCCATAAATGAAACCTTTTAAACCGCAAGCCTCTATCAATTCTCCTGTTGCCCTGGAACCGTAAATGGGATTTTTAAAAAAACAGCCGGCACTTCTTGCATTGAGCGGCTGGGTTGATTTTTTATTTTTTATCTTTTCTTTTATTATAATTAAAATATTACTCTTATCTAATTTTTTTGTTCTTAAGACTATCCCTGTAAGTACCACCAGATCAGGAATGTAGAAATGCCTGTAATCGAAATCACCCTTTTTCAAAACAATGGTTTCTTCCATGATATTTCCATTTTTATTTGAGATATAATTTATACTCTCTATAAAATCACAGATCCCCGTATTTTTGCTCCCGCTGTTACCCATTACACTACCGCCCACGGTACCGGGAATACCGGAAAATTCCGAAAAATCATACCCTCTATCCGCTGCATTTTTAACTAATTTCGAAAGTTTATAAGCAGACCCGGCAATTATTTTATTTTCATCTTTAAATTCGAGATAATCAAAATCATTGCCCGGTTTTATGATCACAATATCATTATATCCATCGTTAAATAAAATATTAGTACCATCCCCTACTACTATAAACTTAATTTGTTTTTTTATACAGATATCTATAATTTTTATTAAATCTTTTATTTTATCTGCCTTAAAATAACACAGAGCTTTCCCACCGGTCCTGATGGAAGTCAAAGTGGCCGTATCAACATCGAAAAGAACATTATTAAATAAAGTGTCTCTTATCTCTCTCTTGATTTCTTCTCTGGCCGTAACTTCCCCCTTCATTTCAATACTCCAAACTTAAGGTTTCAATATCTCATCTGTGACCCTTGTAATATCTCCTGCTCCCATCAACAGTATCATATCATTTTGTTTCATATTGATCTCAAGATATTCTGTTACATCCCCCAGTTTTGGAATATAGATTATTTTATTCTTAAAACCATTATCTATCAGGGTATCGACTAAAGATTTACCTGTAATACCAGGTATTGGTTGTTCTCCCGAACCATAGACGTCCGTGACTATAAGGATATCGCCTGCATCAAAACAACCATTGAACTTATCTTTTAAATTAGCCAGCCTGGAATATCTATGCGGTTGGAAAACTACGATTATTCTTTTATTTTTTTCCTGAATGGCAGCTTCCAGAGTTGCTTTTACTTCGGAAGGGTGATGCGCGTAATCATCAAAGATGATAGCACCTTTCTTTTCACCCCTTTTTTCAAATCTCCTCTTTACGCCTGTAAAATATTTCAATATATCCGAAGCCTTTTCCATATCGAGGTCCATACCATAACATACGGCAAATGCTGCAAGACTGTTCCTAATGTTATGAAGGCCTGGTACATTCAGCTTTACTTTTATTCTACCCGGTTTTTTATCTTTATCCCGGATAACGAGGGTGTAAGATGATGTAAGATCAGAGAATTTTATATTTTCGGCCCAAATATGATTTTCAGGACCGATCCCATAATATATGATTTTTTTATCATCAGATTTAAAGAAATCCCTGAGATATTCTTCATCACCATTAAGAATTACCATTCCTCCGGGTATGGTATTGGTTATGAATTTCAAAAAGCTTTGTTTTATTTCCTCGATATTTTTATAAAAATCAAAATGATCGCCTTCTATATTGGTTACCACACTTATGAAAGGTCTGTATTTCAAGAAGGACCCATCGCTTTCGCATGCTTCCGCTACTACGTATTCACCCTTGCCATGTCTTGCATTTGACCCCAGCTCATTTAGCTCTCCCCCTACCATTATAATAGGATCCATACCCAATCCCCTTAATATCAGGGAAATCATAGAAGTCGTAGTAGTTTTACCATGAGTCCCGGAAATCGCAATACCTTTTTTACCGTTCAGGATCCAGGCCAATACATCGGATCGGGCAAGTTGGGGAATTTTTTTATCCACAGCGGCCCGCATCTCCACATTATCTTCAGGTATCGCTGTAGAATAAATCACTATATCGGCACCCCCGATATTTTTTTGGTTGTGACCAATAAAAATTTCAATGCCTGCATTTTTTAAAGCACTGGTATAACGGGATTCTTTCATATCCGAACCCGATACCTCAAACCCCATACCATGCAGTACATGAGCTATTGCACTCATCCCTGCTCCGCCTATTCCAATAAGAAAACACTTTTTACTCTTTTTTAAAACATCATAATTTTCCAACTTTAGTTCTCCATAAGTTTTGAAGTGATAATCTGCGCACTGTTTATTTGCATATCCTTTATTTCAATATCTTTCATATCCTTATATTTTTTCAGGTCATCCTTCATAAGTGATTCTATAACTCCGGTCATTTTTCTGCTATCAAGATCCCGGTCATCGATCAGGACAGCTTTTCCTTTTTTTACCAGAAAATCTGCATTGTAAAATTGATGATTGGCCACTGCATCAGGATAAGGGATAAGTATCGAAGGTATATTGTACTGGATTATTTCGGATATAGTATTTGCTCCCGCTCTGGAAATTATTAGATCCGCAATACTATATATTTCCTGCATTTCATGAATATATGGGAAAATATTTAAAATCAATTTATCTCTGGATTTAAAAGACTTATTTTTACTACCAGCGAGTTTATCATAGAAACGGCTGCCGCAAATAAGCAAGATCTGGATTTCATCATTATTTTTAAAATAATCATATAGATCCATAATTGTATTATTTATTTTTTCTGCACCAAGACTTCCGCCGAATGCAACCATAGTGAATCTACCTTCTTCCAGGCCCCATTTTTTAAATTCCGGCTTAATATTTCTTGATTGTGTTATTGTTTTTCTTAATGGATTTCCGGTAAAAACTACCCTGCTTTTTTTAACTTTTAAATATTTTATTGTATCCTCGAAGCTAATAAAAACAAATTTAGCAAATCTCGAAAAGAAATTATTCAACCTTCCGGGGATATAATTTTGCTCATGAAGGGCTATTTTTTTAAAATTAAAAATGCCTGCTGCAAGAACAGGAGCACAAATATAACCGCCCATACCCAGTATTATATCAGGTTTAAACTTCAGTACTATCTTAAATGATTGAAAAAAACCAAGAGTAAACCAGTATAAAAATTTCATTATATTTAGAAATTTTCTAAATATATTTCCACTCAGAACAAGACCACTGGATTTTATATTTTTATAATTTATATTAAACCCGGGTATTAGCTCTCTTCCCAATCCTTTATCGGTTCCTATGAAAAAAAGCTCGCATAATGGATAATTTTCCTTTATATATTCTATTATAGCCAGGGCTGGATATAGATGTCCTCCGGTTCCTCCGCCGCATATTAATATTTTTTTATTCATTTGACTATAGTTTAGATTTTAGATCATTCTATTTTAATTATCCGGATAACTCAGGGTCTTTTGGAGGTAATGCATTTTGTCTAGATATATTTAAAAGCATACCCGCCGCTATCATACTGACAAGAAGCGATGATCCCCCAAAGCTTATAAAAGGCAGTGCCAGCCCGGTTATGGGAAGTATTCCGATGACCACGGAAATATTGATGATTGCAGGGATTATTATAATACTCATAAGACCAACCGCCATTACTCTGCCAAAATAATCTCTGGCTTTTATACATACCCTGATTCCAAAAACCAGGAAGAGGATAAATAAAATAACTACAAGAATAGTACCCAAAAGTCCCAATTCCTCACCGATAATTGCAAAGATAAAATCCGTATGTGCTTCTGGAAGATAAGAGTATTTTTGTATGCTGTTACCGAGACCTACCCCTGTCAAGTTTCCCGAACCCAGAGCAATCAAAGATTGCGAGATTTGAAAATTAACCTCTCCTATCTCACCCTTCCCATTTATTAACGCAAGTATCCTGCTTATAAAGGCCAAAAGCCTTTGTCTCTGATAATCCTCCGAAAGTAAAAATCCTGCCGTTACAATAAACCCTATAGATCCAAGCCCAAATAAATGTTTAAATCTCACCCCTCCGGCAAATAAAACTATAAACATTATTAATCCTATGACCACCACCGAACTAAGATCGGGTTCCAGGAAGAGCAGGACTGCAACCACACATAATGCTAAAAACGATGGAAAAAGAATATTTTTTATGTGTTTATTATCTTTGTACCTCCGGTCCAGATTATCACAAAATAAAACGATCAGGGCTATTTTCACAAATTCGGAAGGCTGAATGCTAAAAAACCAGAAATCCAGTGATCTTCTGTAACCATTGATCTCGATCCCGAAACCGGGTATAAAGACCAGCGCAAGTAACGCAATCGATATAAGAATCAAATAATTAGAAAATTTTCTATAAAAATGGTAGTTTATTCTTGAGGTTAAAATAAAAGAAACAAAAGATATTGCCCACCATATTACTTGTCTTCTTATAAACCAATAAGGATCGTTAAAGTATCTCTCACCTATCGAGATAGAATAACTTGATATCATAATAAGTCCGATTATCGATAGTATCAGAGTCAAAATAAACAGAAAATAATACTCTATATCGACTTTTAAAAAACTATATCTTCTAATATTGATTCTCTTTTCCATAACACTTTATTTTTCGGAAAATATCAAATTTTTAAACCTGTTCCCTCTATCTTTATAATCTTTGAACATATCCATACTTGCACATGCCGGAGAAAGCATCAAAACTTCTCCCGGACTGGCAACTTCAAATCCCTTTTTTACGGCTGCTTCAAGTGTGTCGCATCTATATACTTCATAATCAAGGGTACTCTTCATAACCTCTTTATAGATGCTGGAAGAAGTTTCTCCTATCAGGATCAGGTTCTTAACTTTTTTATTCAAAACCGGTATTAATTCCGAGAAATCCATGTCTTTGTCCTTACCGCCCATAATCAATGTGATCTCTTTTCCAAAATCACTTACAGCTACAATAGTCGCATCTGGATTGGTTGATTTGGAATCATTGAAACATTTTAAACCTCTTACATAACCAAGATATTCCAGTCTGTGATCAAGCGGCTTAAAAGTGTTAATTGTTTTTTCCATTCTTTTTTTATCAATTCCCATCAAGACTGTTGCTGCAATAGAGGCCATGATATTGGATATATTATGTTTACCTTTCAAAAGAATAT
>CAZYQD010000019.1:7049-14764 GCA_964649405.1 uncultured Actinomycetota bacterium | reverse complement strand
CAATTAAAAATAATTAAATAATTTTAAATGAAACATAAAAAATTTATCTCATTATTTGTAATTTTTACTGGTTTATTTATGATTCTATCCGCTGTATTTTTCATTTCTTCATGTTCCTCTAAAGAAGAAGCAATTTCAGATAAGATTGATTATCCAGCCTATCAGACATTTTTAAATGACTATACCAACACACTAACAGAAGAATGGAAAACAAAAACTTTGCAACTTATAGAAAGTGTCGAAAAAGAAACTACATGTGAAATTGCAGTAGCTATAATTGATAAATTAAATGGCATTTCAATAGAAGAATATGCAGTGGAACTTTTCAACGAATGGGGTGTTGGAAAGAAGGAAAAGGACAACGGAGTTCTTCTTCTTGTAGCTATGGACGATCACGAATTAAGAATCGAGGTTGGTTATGGACTTGAAGGGGTAATAACAGACCTTGAAGCAGGCGAAATTATAAATGATGTAATTGTACCAAGATTTAAGGAAAATGATTATGATTCAGGTATCTACAACGGTGTTGTAGCAATTGCAAACAAGATTTATAAGGAACAGGGAAAAGCTCAGGTCGCATATGCTGATACAGTTAAAAGTGTACCTGAAAAAGGGTTTGCTGATTCTAGAACTTTTCAAGCAGTTATTCTTCCGCTGATTATAGTTTTCATCGTCCTTCTTCCCTGGTTAATAATCGGAGGAGCTATTGGAGTAACATTTTTAAAATACTTTATTACAACTCATAAATGTCCTGAATGCCATAGGGTCGGTTTGTCAATAAAGCAGACTATACTTGTAAAACCAACTTATGAATCTCCGGGAAGAGTTGAAACCGAACAAAAATGCAGATATTGTGGTTTCTATGAGAAAAAGACCTCAACAATTTCAAGATTATTTAAATCTTCCGGTTCCGGAACGGGCTCCAGCGGGTTTTCCTCATCCAGCAGCAGTTCAAGTCATTCCAGCAGTTCCAGCAGTTCCGGAAGCTTTGGAGGTGGATCTTCAGGTGGGGGCGGTGCAAGTGGAAAATGGTAAATTAGGATAGCTTCTTTAGAGAAAATTAAAATTGATTATTATTTGCTGGCTCCCCGTATTGGACACTTTTAGAACTCTGGGAACCTCAAATTCATATATTAATTATAATCATTTACCCTTAAAACTAAATACTTTTGGTGAATTTTTATAAAAATAGAATGATAATATTCTAGAGAAGACTTGATGATTTTTGTAAGGTCTGTCCTCTATGGAGCAACATACTTCGTGGTATATGTCTGTATAATAAGTAATAAGTAAGAGTTAATTTTTAGATTTTTGCAAAAAGAATCATATAGTGATGTCCATATTTCTTCTCGCATTTCGGACAATATGCATAATGAATGTAGTACTCATCATTTTTGGGAACTTTCTCCCCCTTTTTTTCTAAATAGATATTCATATCCTTTACAAATTCGGGAATTGCGTTATATGGACCGTCGTACACTTTTGCCATGAATTCGCCAGGAATTTTAACATTGTTAGCTTCGGTAACATTCCCAGTTACGGAAATGAAAATATTTGATTTAAATGCACTCGGGTCTTGGAATAAAACTAAGACTTCATCTTTTTTTGAATCTATCTTATTTGAACTTGTTGCAAGACCCATCATCCTAGTTATCTTTTTCCCAATCATTGGTGGAAAAGGCATATGGAATAGGGTGGGAATAGTTTCCTTGATAAATTGCTTGTTGTCCCAGTTAAATGTTTTTTTATCCCATTTTTCAGGGTTAAACTCAGGGCAACATTCATTGTTTTTATTGTCCATGTTATTACTTTACCAAATTCTAAGGAATCTGTATAGTAGTGCTGTTCCTGCCCAGAGTAGTGAAATTTCGAACCAATTTTTTAATGAATTATTGAAATTAAAGAATATCTAGAAAATCAATTAGTTATTTCATGCCAAATAATTGAATTAATATAAATAAGATTCTTTTATTGAAATATTGGTGCATCTGCAAGAGCAAACCAAATAACTGCTAAAATAAAAACTGATCCTAATGCTGTTCCTGCTATATCAAAACCCTTGCCCTTACTGCTGCATTGGCCTCTTTTAATCCTATTTAAATCAATACTTCCACATACAATTGCAGCTATTGCTAATCCAAACACAGCAAAAAATAATATAGTTATTATTATCTCATTAACATTAACCCTTTTAATTTCAAAGATAAACCACATAAGCGGCACACAAATATAAGGTAATATGCCAGTTATCAAAGATGCAATCGGTAGTTTTCTATATTTTTCTGGATTAGATTTATTATTCATAACAAAGACCTCCTTTATAAGGAAATTTTTATTATTTCTTTATCCAATATTATAACATAAGTAACATATAATATGATTAAGAGTTATTAGACAAATATGTCTTAATGGCTGGGGAGGGAGGATTCGAACCACAAATAAAATATAAAGAATTATATTACTACAAGTATTAATTTAAGCATTAAGATGGCTCCCCGAGTAGGACTCGAACCTACAACCCTTCGGTTAACAGCCGAATGCTCTACCATTGAGCTATCGGGGATTAAGAATGACAATGCTATGCTATTATAGTATATAAGAAGTTTATTTCAATAGAAATCTGGCTAGTGCTCGAGAAAATCTCTCAAAACTCCGCTTCTATTGGGGTGTCTTAGTTTACCGAGGGTTTTCGATTCTATCTGTCTAATCCTCTCCCTGGTGACTCCGAATTCCCTGCCGACTTCTTCCAGGGTCCTTGGATGACCGTCCTGCAGCCCGAATCTCAACTGGATCACTTTTCTTTCCCTGTCGTTCAATGTATTCAATACTTCCTGGAGCTGCTCCTGAAGCATTGTAAAGGAAGCTGCATCTGAAGGCGCTTCTACTTCGGAATCTTCTATGAAATCTCCAAGGTGGCTGTCTTCTTCTTCCCCTATAGGAGTCTCAAGAGATACAGGTTCCTGGGATATTTTCATTATCTCTCTTACTTTTTCAGGAGAAAATTTCATCTTTTTTGCAATCTCTTCCGGAGAGGGTTCTCTGCCTAATTTTTGCAGAAGCTGTCTCTGTATTCTTATCAATTTATTTATAGTTTCTACCATATGCACCGGGATCCTGATGGTCCTTGCCTGATCGGCAATGGCTCTTGTTATTGCCTGCCTGATCCACCAGGTGGCATACGTAGAGAATTTATAACCTTTTTTATAATCGAATTTTTCAACCGCCCTTATGAGGCCGAGGTTTCCTTCCTGTATCAGGTCCAAAAACAACATTCCTCTTCCCACATATTTTTTAGCAATGCTTACGACAAGTCTTAGGTTGGCTTCAACCAGCATCCTCTTGGCCTCCGGATCACCCAGTTCGATCTTTTTGGCAAGTTGAACCTCTTCGAATGCAGTCAAAAGTCTTACTTTACCGATTTCTTTAAGGTACATCCTGACCGGATCATTTGTAGGAGACTTTATGGTCAGATCCAATTTTCTGCTGAAAATTTCCTCTTCGTGTTTCTTGCCCGGACCTCCGCTGTCAATATCCTCATCTTCCTCATTTACGATCTCTATACCCAGATTCTGGATGACATCATAGATATTTTCAATCTGATCTTTGGACAGCTCTATATCCGAAAGGGTTTCGGCAATCTCTTCGGTAGTCAAGATACCATCGGTCTTACCCTTATTTATAAGCATTTTCACTTCTTCCAGCTTAAACTCTGATCCTCTTTTCATATAAATTCTCCTCAAAACTTAAATTATTTTCAAATTCATTTTTTCTTTTTCCAGCTCTACCAATCTCTGATACAACTCATCATACTTACTTGCGATATCGTCTTTTATCTTTCCGCCCGCATTTTTATTTTTTTCATATTCCATCATTTTTGTTCTGATGTCCTCGATTTCTTCGGAAATGCGTACTTGCTTCAAATTATTGATTATCTCACTGGCTACAAGGTCCATATTCTGACTTGTAAAATGCGGTTCACTAAATAAAATATGATTATATAGTTTTCTCACATCCTCGTTTTCTACGGTTCCAGACGTAATTTTTATTGGAAAGTTTATCTTTTTATTGTCTTCTTTTGCCCTTGCAACCTCATTTCTTATTATAAGATAGAGCTGTCTTGTATCCTCGAATCTAAAATAGTCCGGTCCCAGATCCAAAAATTCATTGATCTTGTTTCCCGGTCCATTTATTATCAATTTTAATGCTTCGACCTCTATTCTTTTCAAGGGAACAATATTTTCGCTTCCGTACTCTTTCTTTTCAGTGTTCTGATCCCCGCCTGTGTGAATGATTTTATTCCTGTGGTCGTACTGTCTCTTTAACATTTCTTCCATGAGCAGGCTCTCTTTAAGATTCAATTTCTGGGCCGCTCTTTTTATGCACTCCTCCTGAATGATGCTTGAAGAGAGAGTGGATATGAACCTTATGAGATGATCGCTGGCTTTAAGTTTACCTGCAAGGTTACCGATATCATACCTTTTTATTATTGCATCAATCGTAAAATCGATAATGGTTGGCGAATCCTCGATCCTTTTTATAAGAGCTTCTTTTCCTCTTTTAAATATATAATCAGCAGGATCATAACCTTCCTCCAGTACGGATACTCTTATATTCAGGTTATTCTCATAATATAGATCCAGTCTTTCGTTATACTCCCTTAATCTCTCTATTCCTTTTAGAGAAGCATTCATACCGGCCGTATCGCTATCGAAAACCAGAACTATATTCTTTGTAAACCGCCCCAGTACTTTTATCTGGTCCGGAGTAAGCGCGGTACCAAGACTGGCAACAGCATTTCTTATTCCGGATTGGTGTAGAGCCATTACATCCGTATATCCTTCGACTATAAGAACCTCATCCTTTTCTACAATCTGATTTTTAGTCTGGAATAACCTGTATATATTTTTGCCTTTCGAATAAAGCTTTGTTTCGGGGGTATTTATATATTTAGCTTTCCCGCCGGCTGCTTGACTACTTCCCTGGATAATCCTTCCCCCAAAACCTATCGTTTTCCCCACTATATCCTGGATGGGGAACATGATTCTTCCCCTGAAACGGTCATATATTTTACTGCCGCCTTTTTTACTTTCGATAGCAAGCCCACACTTTATCAATTCTTCAGGCTTGTATCCCCTCTTTTTTGCAAAATTCGAGAAGTCATTCCAGCTGTCCGGACTATATCCTACTTCAAATTCCTTTAAAGTCTCCCCGGTAAAACCCCTGCTTTTTAAATAATTAAGTGAAGGCAGGCCTTTTTTGCTGTTAAAAAGTATATAACCAAAATATTTTTTAGCCTGTTCATTTAATTCTATCAGCCGGTCTTTTGATTTCGATGATTCCTTCGAAAAACCACTGTAATTATACTTTAGAGTGTAACCGGTCTTTTTTGCCAGAAGCTCGACTGCTTCCACAAACTCCGTATTTTCAATCTTCTCTATAAAATTTATTACGTCGCCGCCTTCTCCGCAACCAAAGCAGTGATAAAGCTGCTTTGATGTATCAACGGTAAAAGATGGAGTTTTTTCTTTATGAAAAGGACAGAGTCCGGTATAGTTCCTGCCAGCTTTCTTGAGCTTTACATAACCTGAAACAATGCCATAGATGTCCGTCCTGGATTTTAATTCTTCTACTTCGCCCTCTTTTAGACTTTTATTCATTTCTCTTCCGAATGTTTGAAATATGGCAATAATAATATATCTGGCAAAATATTTTCGGAAAAAATCAAACTGCTATCACTTTATAAATACAACGGGACTGTATTTATTTTACCACTAATATATTATTTATTAGAGAGGTTCTGGCTAAACATCCAAAAAAACTTCTTTATATTTTTTATCTTCCTTTATAGCTGCATGCGCAGCAGCAAGTCTTGCAATCGGAACCCTGTATGGTGAACAGCTCACATAATCCATTCCTATCATATGACAGAATTCGACCGAACTGGGATCGCCCCCATGTTCCCCACAAATACCGACTTTTAGATTCTCTCTTGTTTTCCTGCCTTTTTCCAATCCCATTTTTATAAATCGGCCGACACCTTTGCGGTCTATCGTGGCGAAGGGGTCTTTTTCGAGGATCCCTTTTTCTATATATTCAGGAAGAAATTTACCGGCGTCATCTCTTGAAAATCCAAAAGTCATCTGAGTCAAGTCATTTGTTCCAAAGCTGAAAAATTCAGCTTCTGCCGCTATTTCGTCTGCAACAACACATGCTCTTGGAATTTCTATCATAGTTCCAACCTTATATTCAAACTTCAGGTTTTCTCTCTTCATTATCTCATCGGCAACTTTCACTATCTCTTCTTTCAATATCTTAAATTCCTTTACGATTCCAACCAGCGGAACCATCACTTCTGGTTTGACTTTGTATCCCTGCCTGATAAGTTCGACAGTCGCTTCAAATATGGCTCTTACCTGCATTTCGAGAATTTCGGGATATGTAATTGATAACCTGCATCCTCTGTGTCCAAGCATCGGATTCATTTCATGAAGAGAATTAATGGTCGCCTTCAGTTCATCGAATTCCAGACCCAGTTCCCCCGCTATTTCCTTTACATCTTCATCTGCAGTGGGTAAAAATTCATGTAAAGGCGGGTCCAGAAGTCTTATGGTAACAGGCAGGTCATTCATAACCTGGAATATTTCCATAAAATCTTTTTTCTGATATGGAAGAAGTCCCGCAAGAGCTTTCTCTCTTTCTGCCCTGCTGCTGGCTACTATCATCTTCCTCATGGCTTTTATTCTATCTTCTTCAAAGAACATATGTTCCGTTCTGCAAAGGCCGATTCCTTCAGCTCCGAATTCTAGAGCAACCCTAGAATCATTGGGGGTATCGGCATTCGTTCTTACTCCTATCTTTCTGAATTCATCGACCCAGCTCATAAATTTTTTGAAATCTTTCCCCATTACAGGATCCACTACAGGAACTTTTCCCTTAAAAACCTCTCCGGTTGTACCATCCAGGGTAATCCAATCGCCTTTGTTTATCCTGCTGCCTTTTACCTCAAAATACTCTTTGCTCTCAAATACTTTAATATCTTCCGCACCTGCCACACAGCTCTTACCCATACCACGGGCTACTACGGCGGCATGTGAGGTCATTCCTCCCCTTGCAGTAAGGATTCCCTGTGCCACTGCCATACCCTGGATATCTTCAGGAGAAGTTTCCGTTCTTACAAGAATCACTTTTTCTTCTTTGGCTTCTTTTACAGCGGTATCCGCATCAAAAACTACCTTTCCCAGTGCCGCGCCCGGCGATGCAGGAAGTCCTTTAGTAAGTAACTCTGCATTTTCTTTGGCTTTATTATCAAGCTGCTTATGCAGAAGCTGATCCAGTATCTCTGGTTCCACTCTGGTTACGGCCGTTTTTTTATCTATATATCCCTGTTCAGTCATGTCGACTGCGATCTGAAGCGCAGCAGCCGCCGTTCTCTTACCGGTCCTTGTCTGAAGCATATACAGTTTTCCTTCCTGCATTGTAAATTCCAGGTCCTGCATATCCTTGTAATGCTCTTCCAATTTTTTTCTTATGTCGATCAGCTGATTGTAAATATCCGGCATTTCTTCCTGTAATTTGGAAATATGCTGGGGGGTCCTTATTCCCGCAACCACATCCTCGCCCTGTGCATTCATCAGATATTCACCATAAAACTTATCTTCGCCGGTTGACGGATCTCTGGTGAAGGCTACGCCTGTTCCTGAATTTTCTCCCATGTT
>CAZYQD010000019.1:0-6949 GCA_964649405.1 uncultured Actinomycetota bacterium | reverse complement strand
TTTTTTTTATCTTTTTTTGCCTGAATTGCTTCCTCGAATTTATCGTGTTCCACATCCATTACCACATTTCCAAACATCTGGACAAACCTTCTGTATGAATCCCAGCCGAACCTTTCATTTTTGGTTTTTTTGATCATCGCCATAACTGTTTTATCATTCAGACCAAGGTTCAGCACCGTATCCATCATTCCCGGCATAGAAAAAGCAGCCCCGGATCTTACTGAAACAAGGAGCGGATCTTCTTCATCTCCAAAACGCATTCCCATTTTTTCTTCCAATTTTTTTAGATTCTCATCTATCTGTTCATCCAGACCTTCCGGATATCTCTTGCCAAGTTCGTAAAAAAGATTACAGACTTCTGTTGTTATAGTAAAACCAAAAGGTACCGGCAAACCTATATTGGTCATTTCTGACAGATTTGCGCCTTTACCTCCCAGAAGTTCTCTCATGTCCTTACTGCCCTCACCAAAAAAATATACATATTTTTTAGAAGCCATTTTTTATCAAACCCTTTCTTGATTTAAAATTGCCAAATGATCTTATAATTGTATAAAACAAACCGCATTATGATACCAGAAAAATGAAAAAAAAATAAGAGTAGAATGATTAAAATAGGATTTCTATATTGGTTTAATTCTTATCCACAACCAATTTAGAGAAATCTGCCATCGTCATATAAAGATCGACTGTTTTTTTAATCAGATTGATCCTGTTGGTCCTTATTTTCTCGTCTTTATCCATAACCAGGACCTTATCGAAAAATTGATCCACTGCCGTTCCCAACTCGGCAAGTTCGATAAGAACCGATGTATAATATTTTTTAGCTGCAAGGTCTTTTATCCTGGATTTCTTTTTTTCGATAGATGAAAATAGTTTCTTCTCATACTCTTCTGCCAGAAGTTTCTCATTTACTTCCCCGAACTCTCTTTTCATGATGATATTTCTGCATCTCGTCACAGGAAAATAAATCCTTTTTATATCCTTAATTACAATAAATTCTTCTATCGCTGCATATCTCAAATCGATATCCATAATAGATCCGCGCCCTGCCTGGAGGATCGAATCCAGGATGTCCAGCCTCTTTCCCTTTTTCTCCAATAAGAACTTGAGTCTCGCAATTATGAAATCTCTGACTTCGCCGGTGATCTTTGAACTATTTGGGCCTTTTAAATCATAAGATTCAAGATATAATTTAAGGTCGTAGCTTATCAAGTCGGCCAATTCAAAATCATATTTGCCTTTGAGTATCGAGAGAACAATACCGGAGGCTTTTCTTCGTAGTGCAAAGGGATCCGCTGAACCTGAAGGTATTTTCCCTGCAATAAACATTCCGGTTATGGTATCAATTTTATCTGCAACGGAAAGTATAAGTCCGACATCCGTTGACGGCAGAATGTCACCGGCAAACCTTGGAAGATAGTGTTCAAAAATTGCACCCGCAACCGCGAATTTTTTGCCCTTTTCCTTTGCGTATTGACGGCCGACTATTCCCTGCAGCGCAGGGAACTCCACTACCATGCTTGTCACAAGATCGCATTTACACAGCATGCTTGCCGATGCCAGATCTGAGGATATACTATGCTTAACTTTAAGGTTACTGCTGAAAGGTAAATCTGCTATATACATACTCAATTTTTTCAGCCTTAAAGCCTTGTCATACATACTGCCAAGACCGGAAAAGAAGATCACTTCTTTTAATTTTTCGGTCCAGTAGCTAAAATCATGTTTCCTGTCCTCCTCGTAAAAATAAGCGGCATCCTTGAGTCTTGCCTTAAGTACCCGCTCATTGCCTTTCTTTACTCCGCCTATATCCTTTATTCCATTCTGCACGATTATGAATTTGGTACTGACATTACCTGAATTATCCAGAACGGCAAAATATTTCTGGTGGTACTGTATTGCTTCTATCAGCAATTCTTTTGGCATATATAGAAATTCCCTGGGAAAATTCCCTGTGATGGTATTTGGTATTTCTACAAGATTTACCACATCTTTAAGCAAGTCTTCGTTCAGGATCACCGTATATCTGCCCTTCCATAATTTTTCTTCCAGCTTATTTATTTGTTTTAATATAAGTTCCCTTCTTTTTGTGGAATCAGCTATCACTTTTCCTTTATCCTTAAGCAGCTTAAAATAGGCTCCGGTATTCTTAATAGTTATGGCCCCCCGACTCAGGGTACGATGTCCAAAAGTGATATTTCCCGAAGTCAAATTTATGATCTTGAACCTGATTATTTCATTGTCATATAAAGCAAGTATCCATCTTATCGGACGGATGAATTTTAAATCATAATCCGACCAGGTCATTTGTTTGCTGAAACTTATGGAGAGCAGGCAGTCCTTTAAAATATCTCCCAGTAAATCCCTGGTCTTTTTCCCTTTTTGAGTGATCCTCTTACCAAGATAGAAACCTTTTCCTTTGATTTCGATTTCTTCAAGATCGCTGACCTTAAGATTTAAGCTTCTGGCAAAACCCTCTGCTGCTTTTGTTGGCTTGCCATTTTTATCAAAGGCAATTTTTTTCGGAGGACCCGTGACTATTTCTTCTTTTGATTTTTGAATTTCTCTTAGGTCCCTTACCACTGCAACAAACCTTCTTGGGGAAACATACGTCAAAACGTCCTTAAATTCCAATCTACTTTCATCCAATTTGTTTTCAAGGACTTTCTTAAGTCCGATTACTCCTTCTTCCATACAGGAAGGAGGTAATTCTTCGGTTCCGATTTCAAAAAGTAAATCTTTTTCCATAATCATTTTTTGTCCTTTTTTAGCAGTGGATAGCCCATCTTTTCCCTATCTTCAAGATAAGCAGAGCACAGGGCTTTGGCAAGATTCCTTACCCTGGCAATATAAGAGGTCCTTTCCGCCACACTTATAGCTTTCCTTGCATCCAGTAAATTAAAAATATGCGAACATTTAAGTACATATTCACACCCTACAAAAACCAGTCCCCTTTTCATGACCTTATGGAACTCCTTTTCGTATTTCTCAAATAGATCCAGGAGCATATCTATGCTGGCAACTTCAAAGTTATAAACGGACCATTGTTTTTCTGATACAAGATGCAAATCACCATAACTAATATTATCGGACCAGATGAGACCCCAGAAACTATCTTTGTCCTGCAGATACATAGCAATCCTTTCCAGACCATAAGTAATTTCCGCCGATACGGGTTTGAGCATCAGACCGCCCATCTGCTGGAAATAGGTAAACTGAGTTACTTCCATTCCATCGGCCCATACTTCCCATCCAAGGCCGGCTGCTCCTATAGTCGGGGACTGCCAGTCATCTTCGACGAAACGTATGTCATGGGATTTCAAATCAATACCCAGGTTTTTTAAAGAACCAAGGTAAAGATCTATCACATTATCGGGTGAAGGTTTTAGCAGTACCTGAAACTGGTAATAAAATTGTGTTCTGAAGGGATTCTGCCCATACCTTCCATCAGTGGGTCTCCTGCTTGGTTCTACATAAGCAACATTCCATGGTTCGGGACCCAGGCATCGCAGGAACGTGTCCGGGTTGAATGTCCCGGCACCTTTTTCCAGATCCATCGGCTGTTTGATAATACAGTTGTTTTTTGCCCAGTATTTCTGAAGATTAAAAATGATATCCTGAAAATTCATAGTTTCTTATTCTAACTTATATCCCGATTTTTTTAAAATATTTAAAGCTATTTATGTTACACTCGGTATGATAGATTATATAATCTTCTATTAGTTTATACACTCTTTTAAGACTGCCGGGATTTACTTCCATACCCCTGAAGTCTTCCAGTTTTAGACTAAACAAATCAAATAAAAACCTGTAGTCCGATGCACTCAAAGTATCTCTATCTGCAAAAGAATCCGCGCATTTCTCGCAAAGGATCCCGCCATGACTTACCGAAAAACAAACCTTATCTTTATTGAAAGAATACAGATCTTTCAAGTGCCGGTTGCATTTACTGCAGCTTTCAAGTAATGGGGTATATCCTGTAATCCTTAAAAACTTTATTCCGAAAAAACACATAATTTTCTTGAGAGATTCAATGTCCTCCGGATCAGTATTATTGATCTCATTGAAGGACATGTAGATCAACTTAAAAAGAAGTGGAGACGAGTCTCCTCCGGAAGCCTGCGTCTTTAAGATGATTTTGCCTATTATTTCGCAAAAAACGAATTTGTAAAAATCGGAGGCGATATTTTTGAAACTTTTTATTATTTCGATTTGATTTATGACATCCAGATTTCTGCCAGTAGTAAGTTCCAGATCGACCAGATTAAACAGCTCAAGCCTTCCCCCGAATCTGCTGCGCACTTTTCTGGCGCCCTTTGCCACCGCGCTTATTAGATCTCCATCGGAAGAATACATTCTTATGATTTTATCAGTTTCTCCCAGTTTATAAGATTTTAAAATAATAGCTTTGGCTTTATAAGATGGCATTTCTTATTTGTCAAAAATAGCGCCGTATTCTTTGATTATATTTATTCCACTGCTTGTCCCCAGTCTGGTCGCACCGGCATCTATAAGCGCCTGTGCATCCCCAAAGGTCCTTATTCCGCCTGAAGCCTTGACTCCAATGTTCCTTGTGACGACTTCCCTTATCAATCTGATATCATCCAGTTCTACACCCTTTACACCAAAACCTGTAGAAGTCTTTACAAAATCGGCCCCTGACCTCTCGATTATTGCGCACACCTTTTTTATCTCATCTCTTGTCAAAATTGCGGTCTCTATTATGATCTTTATATTTATGTGACGATTATATTCAGCAATTTGTTCGCGTCTTATCACATTGACCACTATTTTTATCTCTCTTTCGACATACTCATAATTACCACCTTTTACAGCACCCAGATTTATTACCATATCCAGTTCGTCTGCGCCCTTCTTTACATTATCCCTTGACTCGAATACTTTGGTTTCTACAGTGTTTGCGCCCAGGGGATAACCTACTACCGAACAAACCTTTACATCGCTGCCATCAAGTATTTTTTTTGCCTGAGCTACAAAAGTAGGATTGATACACACCGCAGCAAAATGATATTTTTTGGCATTAATACACAATTGTTCTATGTCTTTTGAGGTTGCGACCGGATTAAGTAATGTCTGATCGATGGTTTTAGCCAATTGTTCTTTAGTTAACGTTTTGACCACCTGCCTTTATTTATATAAACTAATAATATTTATGAACAATAACTTTTCTTGTTAGTAACCAAACCTTTTAAGCATGGATTCATTTTTTGTCCAGTTTTTTTCGACTTTTACCCATAACTCCAGAAAAACTTTGCTCTTAAGTAAAATTTCAAGTTCCAGTCTGGCCTGGCTTCCAATTTTTTTAAGCATATTTCCCGATTTACCTATTATCATGGCCTTTTGAGACACTCTTTCGGTATAGATACTGCATCCAGTGATAATAAGTTTCTCTCCATTTTTAGTGGTAGTCTCTTCAAATCTCTCCATCTCGACATTTATGCTGTAAGGAAGTTCCTGGGACAGGTTTTCGAATAATTTTTCCCTTACTACTTCCGAAACCGTTTTTTCTATCGACTGATCAGTTACCATATCCTCTTCAAAATATCTGGGCCCTTCCGGCAGTTTTTCGATTAAATTTTTCAGAAACCCATCGACATTTTCCCCGGTCTTTGCCGAAATCTCACCTACATACTCAAAAAAGTTGAACCCATTAAGCTTTTCTTTCTCTTTTTCCAGCCTGTCTTTCGAAATAAGGTCTATTTTATTCAACAGCAGAAACCTTGGCTTATGCCTGTGTCTAACCTGATTTAAAATGTAGAGGTCCCCGCTTCCTATCCCTGCAGCTGCATCTACAATTACAACAATTAAATCGGCATCATCAAGAACTGTTAAAACGGTATTGCTCAATCTTTCCCCGAAAAGGCCTTTTGGTTTGAAAAAACCGGGGGAATCAATAAAAACCACCTGTGAGTCTTCAGTGTTTAAAATACAATTGATTCTATTTCTTGTAGTCTGTATCTTGCCCGAAGTAATGGCTACCTTCCTATCTAAAATTTTATTGACCAGTGTAGACTTTCCGACATTCGTTCTTCCAATCAAGCCTACAAAACCAGATCTAAAATTGCTTTTTTTCATTACAAATCCAATTTCATCAAATCCCTGTTTATCCCTCTGCCGTATTCATCCTTCCTGAAGTCTATCGTTTTAAAACCAAAATTTCTATAAAGCTGGTTTGCTACTTTGTTATGCGGATCTAAAGTAAGTTCTATTTCTCTAAAACCATCTTTTTTTAAATTAGATATTACCCCTTCCAGAAGCTTCTTACCGATTCCTTTTCTTCTGTATGTCTTATCTATATAAAAAGAATGTATGAAAGCGCAGGTCTCACTTTTCCAGCTTCTTATAAGTTCACATACACCTATGATATCAGGATCGTCTCCATTTTTTTGCGCCACTATGAACTTCCCGTACCTGATTATTACCGGTATCAGCCACTGGTTTATCGAAGCTTCTCTTCCCAGATTCCTTCTTTCAAGTCTTTCGATCATTCTGACCAACTTGTGATCTACGCTTTTTATATCCCGGATGATTATTTCATTCATACTGGAAACTAATATTGACTATTAAAATATAAAAAAAAATATACCTATTATCAATTCTACAGTATTTGTCAATAGACAAGCCAAAAAATTTAATAGTATTGTTGCAATCAAGCGGGACTTTAATATATAAGTAGAAAAAGATTTAAAGGCTAAAGGTCCTTCTTATGTCGGATATCAAACTATTCTGTATTCCCTCCATATCGGCCCTGCCTTTTTCTTCAAGGTGGTCGTAATCATATATGTGTAGAATACCGTGTATAATCAGTAAAGCTATTTCCAGGTCAAGGTTCCAATTATTATCCTGAGCTTCAATGTTTGTTTGTGCGACTTCAGGGCAAATAAATATCTCGCCTATAGTATAAGAGTCATCGCCCAGATCTAGTTTG
>CAZYQD010000018.1:10021-14987 GCA_964649405.1 uncultured Actinomycetota bacterium | reverse complement strand
TATAACTTTTGGACATCTTGCGCCCATCTATCCCCGGAACCCTTGTGGCTTTTGAGAGCATTTCTTTTGGCTCTATAAAATATTTGCCGTAAAGGTAGTTGAATCTTCTTGCTATTTCTCTTGTAATCTCTAGATGCGGCAGCTGATCCTCTCCTACCGGTATTATATCTGAATTGACTATTAGTATATCTGCGGCCATAAGTACTGGATAAGATAAAAAACCAAGCGTGGATATGTCTTTTGATTTCAACTCGGTCATTTGTTCCTTGTAAGTGGGGCAGCGTTCCAGCCAGGATAATGGAGTTATCATCGAAAAATAAAGAGTTAATTCCGATATCTGAGGTATATCCGATTGTCTGTATAAATGTGTCAGTTCCGGATCTATTCCCAACGCAACTAAATCTATTGCGCATTCTATAAGATCGGATTTTATATTCTTAGGATTTAGATATTCTGTTGATAATGCATGCCAATCTACCAGAAAGAAAAAATTTTCATAATCTTTCTGATATTTGATCATATTGCTGATATTTCCATGCAGATGACCCAGATGCAATTTACCTGTCGGCCTGAATCCCGTAAGCATTTTCTTTTTCATTTAAGTTTCTACATCCTCCTATTCTCTAGGCAATAAGATACTGCCACCAAATACAAATATCGTAAATAAATTTAAATACAGGCGATAAGACGGTCCAGAATATTCTTCCGCCAAGGAATATAAATATGAAAATGAAAATAAAACCGTACCTTCCAAAATCTAGAAATCTGAACATTGCCTCGTCAGGAAGAAAAGATGCCAGTATTTTTGAACCATCAAGAGGCGGAATTGGTATAAAATTAAAAATAGCCAAAAAGATATTTATGTATATGGCACCCTGAAAAATCTGACTCATAAGATCAGGCACATTTGATACATTAAATCCTAAAGTATTAATTATTGGCCAATTACCTGTTACTTTAAAAAAAATATAACAATAAAGTCCGTATATCAGACCTATCAAAAAAGCAAAAATAAGATTAGCCGCAGGACCGGCCAGAGATGTGTAACGGAGTCCTCTCCTGTAATTTCTAAAATATGAAGGATTTATGGGAACCGGTTTGGCATAACCAAATACTATGCCGGAATTAATAAGTATAAGCAGCAGAGGCAGGAGTACGCTTCCAAACAGATCTATATGTGCGATTGGATTAAGAGTGAGCCTTCCCAGGTTTCTGGCAGTCGGATCTCCGCTCCTGTAAGCTATATATCCATGGGCATACTCATGTAAAACAACACCCATGATCAGACCGGGCAACCATGTTACCAGTTGTCTTAAAAAGTCGATTATTGCCTGTCCCAGACCTGCCATATTATCTCACCCTTCCGCATTCTATCCTCATTCTGTGACCTTATACCATACCAAAATATATTAAATTTGCAAATATTATTATACACTGCATTTGAAGCCATAGTCATAAAATAAATCCAATCAGATTTACCAGGTCAGCGCGATTTTCTTTCCCTGGGGTGGTACCTGAAATATATGTCTTTTATATGTTCTTTATCCAGAGAGGTATAGATTTCTGTTGTGGAAATATTGCTGTGGCCGAGTAATTCCTGGACGGTCCTTAGATCTGCACCCCTCTGCAGCATATGAGTCGCAAAACTGTGTCTGAAGATGTGAGGGTATAGATTCTTATTAAGATTTATCTTCTTTGCATATTTTTTTAATACTTTCCAGAACCCCTGTCTGGTTATTCTTTTACCGCTTCTGTTTAAAAATATATAATCGGATCGATATTCTTTTTTAATTTTAAATCTGCTTGTTCTAAGGTATTTTTCCAAAAATGATAAAGCTTTTTCACCTATTGGCACTATCCTCTCTTTGTCTCCCTTGCCAATAAATCTAAGTAATTCCTCATCAAGATCAATATTCTGCATTTTTAAGTTTACTATCTCGCTAACTCTAAGTCCGCATGAATACAAGATTTCAAGCATTGCCCTATCTCTCATCTCAAGGGCAGTCGAATATGGCACACTTTCAAGAAACTTTTCCACTTCTTCTATTTTTAATACTACAAGAATCTTTTTTAGCTTTATTGGATTGTTCACCTGTACCCAGGGGTTTTTATGACATTTACCGTCTATTACCAGAAATTTATAAAAACTTCTTAGTGTCGATAACATTCTTGAAATAGATGATTCGGACTTCCCCTCTTCGTGTAATATTTGAAGAAAACCCAATATCTGTTCCTTCGAAAGTTTATAGTGATTTTTTATCTTGCTGGCTTCCAGAAATACTGTGAATCTTTTTAAATCTCTCAGGTAAGAATCGATAGTATTGGGGAGGAGCAGTTTTTCAAACCTTAAATATTCTCTATACCGTGCTATATCGTTTCCGATTCTTTTATTTTTTATCTTTTCCAACAATTTTTATATTGAATTTAAATAATCCCTGCACAGAAGTATTCCGATAATAGTTTTAGCGTCCTTGATTTTCCCGTTTTTTATATTAGCCAGTGCATCTTTCATTTTTAGTTCTATTACGGATAAAAATTCGTCCTCTTCCAGATTATTTTCTTTTCTCTCAAAATCAATGGCCAGATATAAGTATAATATTTCATCACAAAAACCAGGAGATGTATAAAAAGTGGTTAGATGTATAAGTTTCCCTCCTGCCGCACCGATTTCCTCTTTTAATTCCCTTCTTGCGCAGTCCATACTGTTTTCATTTTTGCCAAGTTTCCCTGCCGGTATTTCTAATAACACCCTGCTCAGGGGATATCTAAATTGCTTTACAAGGATTATTTTACCCTCTTTGCTTACAGGGACAATACCTACTGCGCCCGGATGGCTGACCTTTTCTCTAGTAACAACTTTATTATTGGGCAATTTTACTTCATCTACAAATAATTCGATTATTTTCCCTCCAAAAATTTTTTTTGAGCTTATTTTTTTTTCAAAAATTTTTTTCATAAGAATATATAATTCCCATAATATTTATTTGATCATAGATCTACATATTTCAAGTATCAATCCGGCGAGTTTCTCTAACTGCCTGACTGCTACAAATTCCTTATTTGTATGGATGTTCTCCATCCCGTTGCTTAGATTTAGCGATACTTTTCCTTTAGAGTTAAAGATATTGATATCACTGCCCCCTCCCGAAGATACTATTCTGGGTTTTATTCTTAATTTTGCCATGGCAGCTTTAACTATCTGTACCGGAATCTCATCTTCCCTGATCTCATATCCATCGTATTCCCTTACAATTTCATAATCCAGACGGGATCCTATTTTAGCTGCACCCTTTTTTAGTTCAATGATCATTTCTTCTGTGATCTTTCGAAGCTTTTGTAGTTTCAAACTCCTTACTTCCAGCTCTAATTGCGTATTTTCCGCAACTATATTTCTGGCAGAACCTCCTTCTATTTTTCCAACATTCGTTGTACTATCCTTATCTATTCTGCCTATTCTCATATTTGCTATCGCAATAGCAGCAGCCTTTATGGAATTTATCCCCTTTTCAGGCTCTATTCCAGCATGTGCCGATTTTCCTTTAAATCTCGCATAGATTGAATTTTGATAGGGTGCTTTATTTATTATTGAACCAATGTTTCCATCACTATCGAACGCAAAGCCATATTTTGCCTTGATTAAATCCATATCGATGCATTTTGATCCAAGAACGCCGATCTCTTCGGAAATGGTAAAAACAATATAGATATCTGATGTAGAAATATTTTTTTCCTTTATCACATCCAGGACTTCTAAAATTGCCGCAACTGCTACCTTATCATCTCCGCCCAATATGCATTCTTTATTTTTATTTAATATTTTTCCGTCCTTTATATGCGGTATGATATCTCCGTTCAAATTTACCGTATCGAGGTGTGCCGAAAGAAAAATAGGTTTGCTGCCTGACGGTTTTTTGGAACGGTATAATGCAATTATATTTCCTGCATTGCTTCCAAATTTTTTCCCACATTTGTCAATATTGACCTCAAGACCCAACTTCTTAAGTTTCCTTACTACGTAATCAACTATTTCCTTTTCGTTTTTTGATGGGCTTTTTATTTTTAGAAGTTCAATAAATGTTTCAATGAGTCTTTTTTTATTTATCATACTCTACTCTTTTTAATATTTGAGTTTTTCCTGATCTTTCTTGTTATTATCTTTTAAAAATTCTAAAAATATTTACGAAGATAATACCGGCAGCAAGCACTGCAGCAGATATTATTGCTGAACTTAAAACAATCTTCATAAAGAACCCGTAAAAGAAACCAAACGGAAACAGGGTTATTATGAGAGAACTTTCAGGGAAAGTAAAATTACCCTGCGGGAAAAATATAAGATGAAAATTATCAAATAAAACAGGGAAATTCTTCCCAAGCAGATACAGGATAGCGATAAAAAGAAGTATGGATACCGATGATATTATGAATATTTTTCCAAGGTCCCCTATGAATATTTTAATATTTTTATCTATAATCAGTATAATTCCAATAATAATGAGTAAGATGTTTGAAAAATATAAAATGAATATCTTTGCCAGCAGCTTCCTTACATCGTTAAGATGACTTACTTCGTCAGGTGTAAAAGAGGCAACTGTACTTTTGCTTTCTTCCGAATATCTTACCTGAAACGAAGGATCAAGGTAGTCCAATTCCTGTTCATATTTAAAATACTTAAAAATCTTTTCCGTGACATCCAGTACATCCTTCTTATTCAACACTGAAAATACGTTATTTTCTTCATATAAATCCACGTAGTGGTTCAGATTGAATACGTTACAAAAAAGCGGTGTAAACAGAATTATTATAATAAGTAAAATAGAATTAATTAAAACCAAAGTTATTTTAATCCTGCGTGTTTTAAAATTCATATTTATTTCTTTTTCTGGGACGAATATTTTATAGAGGCGCCTATAAAATCTCTAAATAGAGGATGCGGCCTATCGGGCCTGGATTTAAATTCAGGATGGAA
>CAZYQD010000018.1:0-9921 GCA_964649405.1 uncultured Actinomycetota bacterium | reverse complement strand
AATCTCTAAATAGAGGATGCGGCCTATCGGGCCTGGATTTAAATTCAGGATGGAATTGAACCGCAACAAACCAGGGGTGATCTTTTATCTCAACAATTTCTGCTAGATTCTTGTCTGGATTGACTCCGGTTACTATCATTCCTGCTTTCTCCAGTTTATCCCGGAAATCATTGTTTAATTCATACCTGTGTCTGTGTCTTTCATAAACGATTTTTTCCCTGTAGGCTTTATAAGCATTGGAATCAATTCTCAATCTGCATTTATAACTGCCCAGCCTCATGGTCCCGCCTTTATCATTTATATTTTTCTGATCATACATCAGATCGATAACAGGGTTTGCCGTATCCGGGTCAAATTCGGTACTATTCGCGTCCTTTAAGCCGAGCACATTTCTTTCAAATTCGATTACCGCACACTGCATCCCAAGGCATATTCCCAGGAAAGGTATCTTCTGTTCTCTTGCACATTTTATCGCGTTTATTTTTCCATTTATCCCTCTAAACCCAAAACCATAAGGCACCAGTATACCGTCCATATTTTTAAATATATCATCATTCGGACAACTTTCATCAATGAGTTCAGAGTTTATCCAGGTCAACTTGACATTTTTTTTGAAAAAATATCCTCCATGGTTTAAAGATTCCACTATGCTTATATAAGCATCTTTTAATTTTGTATATTTGCCGACTATTCCTATTTCCACTTGACCATCCAGATGATGTATTGTATTAACAAGTTTTTTCCAGCTCTTAAGATCGGATCTTCTGGTTTTCAATTTCAATTTCGATAAAACTCTTGAATCAAGTTTTTCTTTCTGAAGCATCAAAGGAACCTCGTAAAGATGTCTTACGTCAATAGCTTCTATGGTATCCTCTTTTTCTATATCACAGAAAAGGCTTATTTTATCTTTTATGCTATCAGTTAATTTTGTTTCACATCTGCATATTATAATATCGGGCTGAATTCCAATGCTTCTCAATTCTTTTACACTGTGCTGGGTTGGTTTTGATTTTAATTCCTCGGTAGTCTTTAAATAAGGTATATAGGTGACATGTATATACAGGACATTTTCTTTCCCCACATCTTTTTTGAACTGCCTTATCGCTTCCAGAAAGGGTAGGCTTTCTATGTCTCCTACTGTTCCTCCGATTTCAGTAATAATGATATCGGTTTTTTTCCGCATTAGAGTCTTTTTGATACTGTTTTTTATTTCATCCGTCACATGCGGGATCACCTGTATGGTAGCTCCAAGAAACTTGCCTTTTCTTTCATTATCGATGACTTCTTTATAAATTCTTCCGGAAGTGAAATTGTTATATTTTGACAGATCTTCATCTATAAATCTTTCGTAATGTCCCAGATCAAGATCGGTTTCACCTCCATCATCGGTAACAAAGACTTCCCCGTGCTGAAGCGGGTTCATTGTTCCGGGGTCGATGTTTATATACGGATCAAATTTCTGTATGGTAACACTATAGCCTCTTGATTTAAGCAGTCTTCCCAGAGATGCTGAACACATACCTTTCCCCAGTGAAGACAAGACTCCCCCCGTTACAAATATAAATTTAGTTTTCAATTTTTATCTTCCTCTCTGTTATATCAAATTTAATTGTATTACATTTATCCAGAAGTTCTTCGGCATGCTTAACTGAAATATCACTTTCTTCCAGTCCGCTCATCATTCGGGAAATTTCTTTTATCTTACTGCCTGGATCCAATTTTTTTATCTTTATCTTGGTTCTTTTGCCGTCAGTGAACTTATCAATGAAATAATGGATATCGGAAAAACATGCGATTTGTGCCAGATGGGTGATTGCTATTACCTGACAGTACTCTGATATCTTATATAATTTTTCTCCGACAATAAGTGAAACTGCTCCACCTATACCGGCATCTATCTCATCGAATATCATAGTGGTAATATTATCTACGGATCCTATTACCGATTTTAAAGCAAGCATGATCCTGGATATTTCCCCGCCCGAGGCAATTTTTCTGAGCGGCCTTTCGGTTTCTCCCTTATTCAAAGATATTAAAAATTCTATATCATCTATTCCGCTTCTGGTAAATCTTATCTTTTCTCCTTTTATTTCTATCCCGTCATCACTGATATTATCGCCTTTAATAAATTTATACTCTGGCAGAAAGGAAACGGATTTAAAACCGAGATCTGCAAGCTCGTCAGTAACTTTATTTTTAAGTTCCAGCATTATTTCTTTTCTTAGTTCACTTAAAGTTAGACTTTTTTCTATTAAGACATTCCTGGCTTCATCATACAGGATTCTCTTTTTTTCAATCTCACTATCCAGATTCTCGAAACTATCGATCTCTTCTTTTAATTTTTCTGCGTGAATGTTGACCGATTTCAAATCAAGGTTATATTTTCTCCTTATTTCTGTCAGCTTGAACAATCTTTCCTGAATACTATCCAGTCTTTCCGCGCTGAAATCAAAATCTGCAAGATAATCATTCAGATAACGATTTATTTCTCCAATAAGATCGCTAACAGAGGCTATTTGACTTCTGAATTTATTAAATTTATTATCAATTTCAGCAAGGTCCTCTATATTTTTACCCAGAACAGCAAATTTATCGATTATCGATTGACTATTTGCATCTTCCCCTTCCAGGATCTTTTTACCTTCTGATGCCAGCTTGTAAATCTTTTCATAATTTTTAAGGATCCTTACTTCATTTTCCAGAATTTCTTCCTCATTCTCTTCGATATTCAAATTTTTTATTTCTTCATATCTGTAATTTAAATCTTTTAGTTTTTCTTCCCTGATATCCTTTAATCTTTTTAACCTCAAAAAATCTTCCTTACTTTTAAGGTACACTTCCAGTTTTAGGGAATACTCTTTCTTTACAGGCGATATCCTCTCACTGCCAAACCTGTCCAGTATCTCTATATGAGTCTTGTGATCCAGTAAATATTGATGGTCATGCTGACCATGAATATCCAGAAATAACTCTCCTATTTTTTTTAGACTGCCAACCTGTGTAAATATCCCATTTATAAATGTCCTGTTTCTTCCGACCCTTGTCAGTTCCCTCGTTATTACTATATCATCTGATGCATCGTCTTTCCGGATTAGATTTTGAGATAGTAAATAATCTAACACCGCCGGGTTATCTCTGAAATCAAAATACCCCTGAACCATTAGATCATCTGAACCATCTCTTATTAAATCGACATCCGCACGTTCTCCGATAAGCATATTTATAGCTTCGATTACAAGAGTTTTCCCTGCTCCTGTTTCTCCGGTGAGGATGTTGAGACCCTTCCCAAATTTTATTTTGACATCATCTATTATTGCAAAGTTTTTTACCTGTAATTCTTTTAGCATATTTATTAAACCGCTGACCTATACTTATTTAGATTCTTTCAATAAATTTTTCTTTAAATACTTTAAAAAAGGTATCTTTATTAAAAGTTATAAGCTTTAATTTTGATTTTGATTTCTTTACTTTAAAAATATGATCGGGTTTTATGCTGACCTGTTCAGTTTTACCATCTATACCTATGCTATCCGTCTCATTTCTGGAACTTATCATTATTTCCAGTTCATTTTCAGGGCTAAGGATTATGCTTCTGCTGAGTAGTGTATGAGGACATATAGGGGTTATTATTATGACTTCACTTTTAGGTTCTACAATCGGACCGCCCGCCGAAAGAGAATATGCTGTGGAACCAGTCGGCGTGGAGATTATTATCCCGTCGGCAGCAAATTTTTTTATAGATATTTGATTTACAATTATCTCAAATCTTATTATTTTACCAAGCATCGATCTGGTTATCGCAAATTCATTTAGCGCTATATAGGGCAGTTCTTTATTTTCTATTACTTTCCGGTTCTTAAAAAACCTTCCCTCAAGCAGCATTCTTTTTTCTATTTCATATTTATTTTCTAGCAGCCTATCCAGGGCTTCATACATATTACTGGTTTCCACGACAGTCAAAAATCCCAGATTCCCAACGTTGATTCCCATTACCGGGATTTCTTTTAAGAAAGAATATTTCGATGCCCGGAGGAACGTCCCGTCTCCTCCTATCGATATTATCACATCACTTTTACTGCTGAATTCTTTTTCGGATACCGAAGGGAGTCCGAAGACTTCGGGCATCTTATCTGTTTCTACCAGAAATACTCTGATACCGCGGTCTTTCTTGATCAGATAATCATATACTTCCCTGGCAATTTCTATTGCTTCCTGTTTTTCGTTATTTGAAATTATTCCAATATTTTTCATTTTTTTAATTGAGACTGATTGAAATAAAGATGTGCTCTGTCAACCACATCTTTGATTATTTTATCATAATTTAAAACAGTTTCAGCTTCTTTAGAAGATTTTATCAAAAAAATCCAAAATTCAATATTACCTTTGGAACCTTTTATTTTAGAAAAAGTGAAATTTTTTATTTTCACCGGAAAATTAACCACAAATTCTGCTATTTCTTTCAGTACTTTCTGATGTAGATTTTTATTTCTGATTATACCTTTGTTTTCAACTTCTTCTTTTGCAAGTTCAAATTGCGGCTTTACAAGCAGTAAAATCTCTCCACCTATATCCGTTAGCTCAAGAATTTTGTTAAAGATTTTTTTTATTGAGATAAAAGAAACGTCTACAACCGTGATATTTGAAATAAACGGAAGTTTATCTATTTCAAGATTTCTTATATTGGTTCTTTCCAGAACAGTTACCCGGGGAGAATTTCTTATCTGCCATGATAATTGACCGTATCCGACATCTATATCTATTATTTTTTCCGCTCCGTTTTTAAGTAAAAAATCAGTAAATCCACCCGTTGAGGATCCTATGTCTATGGCTTTTTTACCTTCTGCTCTTAGCCCTAATTCTTTAAATACTCCTTCTAATTTTAAACCGCCTCTCGAAACATAAGGTTTTTCCGAAATGATCTCTATTTTAGAATTCGAAGCTGTTGTTATCCCTGGTTTTTGGACTGTCATACCTTCAACCTTTACTTTACCCTCCAGTATTAATGCCAGTGCGTTCTTTTCGCTAGTTACCAGATTCTTTTCTAAAAGTAAGGTTATTATTTTTTTCTTTTCAACATTTTTTATATCCTCTTTGATATCTTTTAAGCCTTTCTAACGAGTAAAAAATTGGCTATATTTACTAACCATTCATAGTCTATATCCATACTTTTTACAATAGCAATTGCCTTATTGATTTTATCGGCTGCAATTTCTTTTGATCTGGATATACCCCACATTTCCGGGTAAGTATTTTTTTTCTTTATTATGATCTTCCCTGCTTTTTTTCCCTCTGCAAGATTCTCGGTCTCAACATCTAAAATGTCATCTGTTATCTGAAAGGCAAGGCCCAAATTTTCTGCATATTCAGTAAAATTTTTAAGATTATCATCGCTTGTCCCGCACAGGATAGCTGCAGATCTTACAGAAGCGGCTATTAGCTTTCCCGTCTTATTATGGTCCATAAACTCCAATTCTTTCGAAGTCATTTTTTTACCGGTATAATAGACATCCATCACTTGACCGGTTACCATTCCTTCTATACCCGATGCACCGGCAATTTCTTCCAGGACTCTTACTTTTGTTCCGGTATCCGCTTTTTGATATTTGATTATCAGACTGAAAGCCTCTGCAAATAAGGCATCACCTGTAAGTATGGCTATATCTTCACTGAATTTCTTATGACAGGTGGGCTTCCCTCTTCTGAAATCATCATTATCCATGGAAGGAAGATCGTCATGTATGAGGGAATAAGTATGGATAAATTCAATTGCACATGCAGTAGGAAGAAAGGCGTGATAATCTTTTCCGGTGCTTTTTGCCGTGAGCAAACATAATATGGGCCTGAATCTCTTTCCACTATTTTCTATGCTATATTCAATCGCATCTCTTAAAATCCCAGGAATTCTTTTATACTTTTTAACATAATATCTTAGGCTGTCGTTTATTTCTTTAATTAAAAATTCAGGATAGAGCTTATTTTTGTTTAAATCATTTATTTTTATATCAGACATATTGTAAATTCATTCTGCTTACGGCAGTATCATTCATTTAAATTATTTAAAATCTTTCCTAAAATACCATTAATAAATTTTGGAGTATCTTCTTTTTGCCCCAGACTTTTGGCAATCTCTATGGCCTCATCAACCGAAACCTTTAGAGGTATATCATCTTCATATAACATTTCATAAATAGCTACCCGCAGAATATTTCTATCGATAATCGCTATTCTTTCAAGGGACCAGTTCTTGACAACATCCATGATCATGCTGTCTATTCTTTTTTTATATTTTTCGACCCCATTTACCAGTTTTAAGGTAAACTCGTCATATTCTTTGCCTGCCAGTGAATTACTTTCTATGATCTCGCTTATTTTTTTTTCAAGTAAATCTCTTTGATACAATATAATTATCGCGTTTTCTCTGCTTTTTCTTCTTGCAACTTTAAGCATGATCTTTTACATGAATATATTTAATATTGGCTAGGTGCTTACCCTTGTCAGGTACTCTCCGTTTCTGGTATCGATTTTTATTACATCTCCGGTATTTATGAATAACGGGACCATGACTTTGGCACCTGTCTCTATAACCGCGGGTTTGAAATTTGAGCTTATGGTATCGCCTTTGATTCCTGGTTCGGTTTTTATCACCTTTATTTCTATAGTAATAGGAAGGTCTATCGAAATCGGTTTTCCTTTATAAAATATGACTACAAGCTCCATATTTTCCAGTAAATAATCTTTCTGGTCTTCAAGCATTTTCTCGCTTAGCTGTATCTGTTCATATGTCCTGGTATCCATAAAATTATAATGCTGGTCCTTATACAGATATTGCATTCTTTTAGTTTCCAGGATTGCTTGCTCCATTTTCTCACCTGCTCTAAAAGTCTTATCGATAATGGTTCCCGTATTCAGATCCTTCAATTTTGTCCTGACAAAAGCACCGCCCTTACCGGGTTTTACATGTTGAAAATATAATATTTTATACAGTTGATTATCAAGTTCTATTGTCATTCCATTCTTAAAATCACTGGTGCTTATCATATATTTTCTCTCCCTTTACTTAACTTCTCACTCTATCCGGTATAAAAAAAACTTTATTTGACCTGGTCAATATCTCGCAGCCATTCTTCTTTACCAAAACCATATCTTCTATCCTTACACCGCCAAAATTTTCTATATAGACACCCGGTTCGATTGTTATGACCATATTTTCCTTAAGAACTACCTTACTTTCGGTACTTATTACAGGGTCCTCATGTATCTCGAGACCTACTCCATGACCAAGCCCATGGCCAAAATTATCTCCATAACCTTTTGATTCTATGAACTTTCTTGCTGTCCGGTCCAGCTGGCAGCAGACTATTCCTTCTCTGCATTCTCTGATTGCTGTTAGCTGCGCCTCTAAGACTATATCATAAATTTTCTTAAATTCATTACTAATTTTATTACTGCCAATAAAAAACGTTCTTGTTATATCCGAACAGTAATTTTCGAATCTGCACCCGAAATCCATAAGTATCAAACCTTTTTTTATTTTATTATTCCCTGGATTATAGTGAGGTATGGAAGAATTTTTATCATAGGCAACTATAATATCGAATGATTTCCCGCTCGAGTTATTTTTTATCATCAAATCTTCCATTTTATAAGCAAGCTCTATTTCTTTGTAAATGCTTATCCCGGATTCGCTTAGATTTATTATATCTTTATAAACTTTATCAGCTGTCCTGCAGGCTTTTTTAATGCTGACAATCTCGAGCTCGTCTTTAATGACTCTTAGCTTTTCAACCATTCCTTCAACACTCACGAGCTTTTTTTTATGTCCGGACAATAACTTTTTCAATATATTGAAATCCGCAAAGCTTATATTCTTCCCTTCTAACATTAAATTTTTAGAACTATAACCATCTAATATTTCTGCAAGTTTACCAAATTTATTTTTCCTGTAGCATATGATATTTATATTTTTCAGCGGGATTGATTTTTTTGCCTGCTCCAGATAAATAAAATGAACTAGGAGATATATGCTATCAACTGTAAGCAGCAACAGGCCTCCTGAATCCTTACCATAAAAACCGGTGAGGTATAAAATATTTTCGTCACCGGTTATTAAAAAACTTTGAATTCCTTTTGTTTTAAGGAAATTTTTCAACTTTCCAACTCTGGAGGCAAACAACTCAACCACTTTTACCTAAAATCGTTCTAGCGTTTTTTATATGCCCAAAAATCATTTTAATCAATAACTTCTTCCCACTGTTTGGAAAAGGTTACCCCTCCATATACCAGCTTGGGTAGATCTTCGGGAATATAATCGTTTAGGTCGCTCTGATAACCTATAGTAGCACGGCTTCCAAGAAGACCCCAAAAATCATCGGCATCTTTAGCATTAATCTGATTGCATATTAATGAACCCAGAACGGCATTATAACTGCTCAGCATTGCTGTCCCCCCTGACATGCCAAGAATATATACATCGGGATCCTCGTAATCACCTGGATTATTATTATAATCATCTACAGATATATTTAAATCCCCTGCAGCCATTAAAATAAGCAGCTTTTCTTCCGGGAAATCACCAATATCATCGGTAGGAACCAACCCGCAGGAGGCATCTATATTCCCTGTTGCAATTAATTTTCCAGTTCCCGAGTAATAAATATCATTATCTGGTAGATCAAGGTTACCGTTTTCTATATATTCGCCAATTCTAATGTCTCCTTCTACCAGCACATTTCCTTCTACTTCCAGAAAGTAACTTCCACTATCTTCGTAAAACCTTATAATATTATCACCATCTGTCCTTAAAAACACATCATTGGGCGGTGGTAAGTCCGGAATAAGTTCCGGATCTATAACAAAAACACCGTCAGTCATATCTTCATTACCAATTTCAAGAACATCGCTTGGTGGTTCCTGGATTTGGCTTATAAAACCGTTAACATAAACCATAACATCAAGTTTTGGGGAATCAAATATATCATCACCGATGGGTTGATTATAGTATATATTAGAACCTGTTCCTTTACTAATTGTTCCATGGCAGGATAAATCAATAGGATTACTGGTACTTCCTATTCGTGAATTTCCACTCATCCTTATATCACCCATTACTATCAATTTTAGTGTTACTCCCGAAGAACTGGATTCTATAAGTGTTGATCCAATCAATGCGCCACTCATTTCAATATCACCGCCAACATTAATCATCTCTGATCTGATTCTTGTTGGTCCTCCTATATTTATGTAACCTTCCAGATCTATGTTGCCGCCAACCAAAATCTTATCACTATCAACTACATCTCCAAGCTGAATAAGATCTCTTATAGCAAGGTCCTCACCTACATACAAAGGGCCATTTATGAAAGCCACGTTAATCAACTCTAAAAACTCTAAACCACCCTTTGAATAAATATAACCAAAGATATCAACTTCGGTCGAAAAGCTTACTGCTAAATTTACTTTTATTTTTCTAGTTTGATCACTATATCCATCAGTTCCTTCGGAAGTTATTATATAATTAGTAAGCTTACCCTCATAGTCATAAATTTCTTCATACTCAACAGTAAAACTTCCAATTACTTCATTATCTGAATTTGAAACATCTTCACTATATGGACTTGATGGCAGACTCTCTTGTTCATCACTATAATATTTTTCGATATTGGAAAACATATTAGCTACCCCGGACTCTGCAATATTTAAAGCTTTTAACTTACTTTCATCAAGTTTGGTAAAAATAATATCTTTAAACATAAACTGTGTTAAAGCAGTAATGGCCACTATTATTACAAGCCCTATAATCAATACCATTATAGTAACATTTCCATACATTTTTTTAATTTCTGCAATACTTTTATTTTTCTTTTTTTTCATTTTTAGGCTCTATTTCTCAAAGTAATAGAAGTTTCTAAGTCTATTGTTCTA
>CAZYQD010000017.1:7223-15026 GCA_964649405.1 uncultured Actinomycetota bacterium | reverse complement strand
AATAAGGTGGATTATACAATTTATATCAATATAGCTGTTGCGGCTGCAGTCCTGCTGCTGGTTATATGGTTAGCTGTAAGCCCACTTTTAGGGAAAAGAAACAAAAAATAATAGTGCAGGTATATAATATTGACTACATATAAGATGCATCTATTGTTTGCACTATTGCTATAATATCCGTTAATTATAAGGGAGGTTCAAAGTGGCTGTAAATAAAGGTAATAGAAGCCCGGTAGAGAGTTTTGGTGATATGGTCAAAGAATTCGGTGAAGCTATCAGTAAAATTTTCAGTGACCCCGAATTGAAGAAAAAAGCAAAGGATTTTGCAAAAAGCGCAGAAGATTCCGCGAAGGCTTTTGGAAAAAGATTCAAGGATGAAGGAGTGAAAGAAAAATTCACAGATTTTGGAAAAGCGGCACGGGATTTTGGGAATGATGTGTCCGCTTATTTTAAAGATGATAAGGAAAAGGGTGAAGATATCAGCCAAAAAGAATATGAATGGGAAAAAAATCTGGATGATAAAATGAAAAAGTTCGGAGAAAAGACAAAAAAAGTTGGACAGGAAATTGGCAGCAAAATGGAAAAAGTGGGTGATAATATAGATCATTACTTCAAGGATTCAAGAGGCGGCAGAATAACGGGTTATAGCTTTGCTATAATGTGGAGTGTTGTTTTTCTGGTACTTTTTAATTTCTATAGTCAATATATAGCTTATTACAACTATGACGGAATATGGCACAGGCAGGCGCTTCTTACCGCAAATTTTAGTCAGTGGCTACCAATCGTCACAACGGCGCTTATTGCGTCAGTTATCGGAAATATCCTTTTGATTATTTATGATAGTTATTTCTTCCGCCAGATCATTCATATTGTACTTAATCTGTTTGGGCTGGCTGCAATCATTTCGCTGCTTACCATATTCCCATTTGATTTTACGGTAATCCCGAGGGATTTGACCGGAATCTTAAATCCGATTGTTATTGTAGTTCTTATACTGGCTATCATCGGAACAAGCATAGATACAATAGTAAGATTCGTGAAAATGATTGTTAATGCGGCAAAAGCCTCTTAAAAGGAACAGCTTTAGAATATATTTTTTATGGATTTTTCAGTATGGAACAGGTAATTGCCTGGTTAACCGAATCTAATGATCCCTATGTGGGATATCTAACCCGTAAGAATATTCTCGGGGAAAAAATCGATAAAAAAAACTCACCTGAAATCATCGACAATATAGCCAATCGTAAACCTGTTTCCACTATTCTTGGCATGCAGAACAGAGAAGGCTGGTGGGGCCTCGATAACTATTCATTCAATCCATTATATAAGAATACATTCTGGCAGCTGTATTTTTTATCCTTAATGGGAATCACAAAAAGAATCAACGGAATCGATAAAGCTGTCAGCCTTGTAGTAAGTCATATTCTAAAAGATAACGGTTCTTTCACATCAAATTCCGGATATTCGGGGAATTTATGCTGTTTAGAAGGGATATGTCTTGAAATGCTTCTTCGTCTTGGATATGTTGATTATGTTTTTACAAAAAAAATTATTGATTTTATAAATAATCTGGTATACAGAGAATCATTTAGATGTAAATTCAGGCAAAATTTAAGATGTCCATGGGGTGCCATAAAAATCCTAAAGGCATATAATTTGATACCTGATAAATATATCGATGAGAAAACAGAATCCACCAAAAAGAATGCCCTGGATTTTTTAGTCAAATACGATATTGTCGAAGCCGCCTACCCCCGTAAGAAAAATAAAAGCAATCACTGGTTGATGTTTGGATTTCCAAGAAGTTATCAAAGCGATATATTGGAACTGGTTTCTGCTGTTGTAGATGCAGGATGCGGCAAGGACAGCCACAATGTCAAAAAGGCGCTTGATTATATCCTGTCGAAGAGACTTTCAGACGGGAAATGGAAGATGGAATATTCACTAAATGGCAGGATGCTTGTCGATATAGAAAAAAAGAATAAACCCAGTAAATGGATCACTTATTTTGCATTAAAAACCCTCTATAAAAGTAGATATTTAGAGAAAGAAAAATGAACCATAAGGCCGGCAAAGTCAGCATCGTAAAATGCAAGGACTATGATAAAGAAAATCTAAAGAATGCCATTAAGAGATGTGTCAGTCTTATAGGTGGTTTTGAGAAGTTCCTGAATCCTCAAAATAAAATATTATTGAAACCAAACTTACTTCTATCGGCGCCACCAGAGAGAGCCATAACAACTCACCCTTCGTTTATAGAAGCCGTAATCGAAAATATTGTCGATATTACCGGAAAAAGTCAAAATATATTGATTGCCGATAGTTTTGGCCCTGCAACCCCATATAATAAAAAAGGGATGGAAAATATTTACGACGCAACAGGAATCCTGGGTATTGCAAAAAGAACGGGATGCAGGTTGAATTATTCTGCCGAATACGAGTGCCTGTCCAATAAAAATGGCCGGATTTTAAAGAGGATAGAAGTAATAAAACCAGTGATCGAGGCTGATGTTATTATTAATCTTCCCAAGTTCAAAACCCATAATCTTACTGTTATAAGCGGAGCCATAAAAAACATGTTCGGTATAATCCCTGGATTTACCAAAGTAGGATATCATGTGAGGTTTGACGATTTTGAAAAATTTGCGGGAATGCTTCTGGATATAATAAATTTTATCAAACCGACTTTGAATATTATGGATGGAGTATGGGGAATAGAAGGGGAAGGGCCGGGAAGAAGCGGAACTCCCAGAAATGTGGGATTGATACTGGCGGGCAGCGATTCAATTTCAATGGATATTATTATGAGTAGAATAATGAATATACCTGAAGCTATGAATCCTTTTATACAAGTGTTGGAGAAATGGAATGCCGGATCTTATAAGACCGCAGAAATAGAAGTAGCGGGAGAAAAGCTTTCCGATACGATAATATATGATTTTAAGATTCCTAAAAATATGGGCCAGAAGAGACTCATTAAGAATAATTTTATAAATACTTATATTTTACCGCTGGTCAGGAATTCACTTAATCCTTATCTTTATGTCGATTACGATAAGTGCAGTTTATGTACGACCTGCCGGCAAATCTGTCCACAGGAATCAATCACGTCAGATAACAAAAAGATAAAGTTTAATCAAAGGACCTGCATCAGGTGCTTTTGCTGCAGCGAGATGTGCCCTGAAGGAGCCATCGGTATCAAATATCCCTTCCTGGGGAATTTAATCTTTAACCGGTTAGGGATGTCGGGCAAACTCAGCAAGAAAACAAAAACACCGGATACACGTTAAAACTTTTTTATTCTAAAAAATATTAAAAAATCTTCATAATATGTATAATAAGAATAGTATTAAAAGTCTTTCTTAAGATATAGGAGGTTTTTATGAGCAACAATGAATCAGGAACCGCAAAAGGTGTTTTTATAGGATTTACTCTGGGATTTGTAGCAGGCGCAGTAACGGCATTACTTTTGACTACCAAGACCGGTGAGGAATTAAGGGGCGACATAAAAAGAATAGCCAGGGATCTTACTGAAAAAGTCGAAGAGAAAGCCGGCAAGATTAAAAATATAACCAGAGATAAATACAACGAGATAGTAAATAGTGTTGTTTCAGGTTATAAAAAGATAAAAGACCTTACCGAAAAAGAGATAGAGTTCATTAAAAAAATAATAGCAGAGCAAAAAGATATGGCAAAATAACTATACTCGTATTTTTGATTGATCTCCGAATAATAATATTCAAAGCTATTATCCCACCATAAGATAAATGTTCTTTACTATCGTAAATAACCATTACCTTGAAAGGAAAACAAAATGGCAAGGGTCAAAGAGACATATCCGGTTCTGGGTATGACCTGTGCTTCCTGTGTAAGAAAAATAGAAACAGTACTTGGAAAAACGGAAGGGATTTCAGAAGCATCGGTCAATTTTGCATCGGAAAAAGTAACCATTGAATATGATAATGATAAGATAGATCTGGATAAGATAGAGAAGGTAATAAAGAGCCTGGGTTATGAGCTTATCACATAAGTTTACCTCTTCCGAAGGACGTGTGATTTGACTACCAATAAGATTAATAAACTTAGTCTTGAAGAGAAAAAAGAACTTATAGAAAAACGTATCCAGAAGAGACTTCTTACGAAGCTTATAGTAGGGGCCATTCTGGCAGTTCTTATTATGCTCTTTTCAATGAATCTGATCCCCGGGTTTTCTTCACTTTCGATCAAGATCAGATATATCATTATTTTTATTCTGACATGTCCGGTTCAAATATGGGTAGGTTCCCAATTTTATCGCGGTCTGGTCTCGGTTTTTAAATACAGGACAGCGGATATGAACACTCTTGTTGCAGTCGGAACCCTCTCTGCTTTTATATACAGTACCGCGGTTACCTTTTTTCTGGATTATTTTACGGCAGCGGGATTTGAACCCCATATATATTTCGACACCGCTGCAGTGATCATCGTCCTTATACTTCTCGGCAGGTTTTTTGAAGCCAGATCAAAAAGCAGTGCCTCGGGCGCAATCAGAAAGCTTTTAAAACTTAAGGCATTAAAGGCAATTGTAATAAGGGGCGGAAAAGAAGAAGAAATAGATGTGGATGATGTGGCAGTGGGAGATATAATACTGGTCAAACCGGGAGAAAAGATACCGGTAGATGGAATAATATTAGAGGGCGATTCTGCCATAGATGAGTCAATGGTCACAGGCGAATCCATTCCCTCAGACAGGGAATCCGGAGATGAGGTGATCGGTTCCACAATAAACCTGACGGGCTTTTTGAAATTCAGGGCAACCAGGGTAGGTAAGGATACATTCTTGAACCAGGTAATAAAAATGGTAGAAGAAGCGCAGGCATCCAAAGCTCCGATACAAAGACTGGTAGATAAAGTGGCCAGCTATTTCGTACCTATAGTCATTCTTATAGCGGTGATGACTTTTGTAATCTGGTTTATCTGGGGACCTAAACCTTCTCTAACTTTTGCCCTGGTCAACTTCGTTACGGTACTTATAATCGCATGTCCCTGTGCTCTGGGCCTCGCGACTCCGACTGCCATAATCGTCGGTACCGGTAAAGGCGCAGAAAACGGAATATTGATAAAGGATGCTTCAAGCCTCGAGATCGCCCATAAACTCAGTACCATAATATTCGATAAAACAGGCACCCTTACAATAGGTCAGCCGGAAGTAGAAGAAATAATTATAGATAAAGATAATTTTAAGGGGACAGATCTGGAGCTATTGAGTCTGGCTGCAAGTTCGGAACTTTATTCCGAACACCCTCTGGGAAAGGCAGTAGTAAGGAAGGCAAAAGAAAGCGGCCTGAAGTTAAATGAACCCCGGGAATTCAAATCCATAGCCGGCAAGGGAATAAGAGCAAATGTAGGCGGGAAAGAGATCATCAAAGGAAATATTAAATTAATGATTGAAAATAAGGTCCCATTATCCGGACTGGAAGAAAAGGCGCAGGAAATCTCAAAGAGAGGACTTACTCCCGTATTTGTTGCCATAGATAAGAAACCTGCCGGAATAATAGCCATTGCTGACAGCCTGAAGGATAATGCCTCAGAGACGATATCGGGACTGAAGAAGCTGGGGTTCGAAGTAATAATGATCACTGGTGATAATAAAAACACAGCTTATGCCATTGGAAAGAAAGCAGGAATCGAAAAAGTGATTTCGGAGGTCCTGCCGGATCAAAAGGCAGAGGAGATAAAGAAACTTCAGAAAGCTGGTAAGATAGTGGCAATGGTAGGGGATGGCATCAATGATGCGCCTGCGCTTACCCAATCGGATATAGGAATCGCTCTTGGAACCGGAACCGATATCGCCCTGGAATCAAGTAAAATCACGCTGGTCAGGGGAGACCTGGATGGTGTGCTTAAGGCCATAATCCTCTCAAGAAACACGGTGAAAATAATAAGGCAAAATCTTTTCTGGGCATTCTTTTATAATTTGATATTGATCCCGATAGCTGCAGGGGTACTTTATCCATTCTTCGGGATACTTATAAGTCCGATATACGCGGCAGCGGCCATGGCATTCAGCAGTATTTCCGTGGTGAGTAATTCGTTAAGGTTAAAGAGGTTAGATCTTAGATAAGAAAGGAATCACAATGGCGAGAACATTAAAAGTCATAATAATAGGTGCCGTAGCGGCAGGAACAGCTGCTGCTGTAAAAATAAGAAGACAGAGCGAAGACGCAGAAATCGTCATATACGAAAAGGACGGGTACATATCATATGGAACATGCGGGCTGCCATATTTTGTTTCGGGAGAGATAGAAAGTATAGAAGATTTGATAGAAAACACAAGGGAACGTTTCGAAAAAAGATTTAACCTCAGAGTGAATGTTTTTCATGAAGTGACCGGTATAAAACCTGGAAAAAACCTGATAAGCGTGAAAGATTTAAAGACGGGAAGGCAGTTTGATGACAGTTATGACAGGCTTATCATTACGACAGGATCGGTTCCAATAAGATTAAAATTTGACGGGAAACTAATAGAAAATATTTTTGTACTCAAGACTATAGATGATGCCGTGGATTTAAAGGATTATCTTGATAGGTTGGATAAAGAGAATAAGCCCGGCAAGAGTGCTCTGCTAATAGGCGCAGGTTTCATTGGACTCGAGCTTCTCGATACATTTTTAAACAGAGGATATGATATAAACATTGTCGAAAAGACTTCGCAGATACTTCCAATGTTTGATAATGAAATCATAGAATACCTGGAAAAGTATTTGATGGAAAAAGGAATAAAATTACATAAAGAGGATGAAGTTTCGGGATTGGCGGAAGTGAGTAATGGCAGATCCGTTTCCGTTCAGACTCTAAAGGGTAAAATTATAAAATCCGATATTATATTTCTGGCTGTGGGCACAAGACCGGATGTAAAACTGGCAAGGGACTCCGGAATAAAAATAGGAAAATCCGGCTTTATAGCTGTCGATGAGTATATGAAAACAAATTTTGAGAATATTTATGCAGCAGGTGATTGCTGTGAATGCGAGAACAGGATAAACGGTGTGAAGAGATCATATAATCTAGCCGCAATAGCTGGAAGGCAGGGGCGGATTGCCGGTATTAATGCTGCTGGAGGAAGAGAGAAATTTTCAGGAAGTATCATCAACTCAATTGTAAAGGTTCTGGATCTGGCGGTGGCGAAAGTGGGCTTAAGTTTTAAAGAAGCCGCAGCGATAGATAACGATGTAGATTTCGTAGAACTTCATAGATCATCTCATGCAGAGTATTATCCTGGAGCGGATATGATCCATATGATAATAGTTTTTAATAAAAACAGCGGTAGAATACTGGGGCTCCAGGCCATAGGAAGACGCGGAGTAGATAAAAGGACGGATGTAATTTCTACTGCCATAAAAGGTGATTTAAAAATATGGGAACTTGCCGATCTGGATCTTGGTTATCATCCTGCTTATGGTTCCGCCAGGGATCCGGTAAACATACTGGGGATGATAGCAGGAAATCTAAAAAAGGGCGATGTTGTTACACTAAGTGTGGAGAAGCTGAAAGAAAAAATCAAAAATAAAGAAAACATAACCATTCTGGATGTAAGGACCAGCGAGGAATATAACCGCGGCCATATAGATGGTGCAGCGAATATTTATATCGATGATCTCAGAAAGAATTTAGATAAACTGGATGCCGGAAGCGAGGTAATAATATACTGCAGGTCAGGCTACAGGGCTTATCAGGCATTCAGGATCCTTAAGAACATGGGTTTTAAAAACATAAAAATTTTAAATGGCTCATATCTAAGCTGGATAAGAAAAATCTGATATT
>CAZYQD010000017.1:0-7123 GCA_964649405.1 uncultured Actinomycetota bacterium | reverse complement strand
ACTTTTACGAATTGAAGAATAATGAGCCCGCTTATAAGAAAAAACAGTGTACTCAGCAGGGCTATTCTCTGATTTTTGGTGATAAAAGATATTATCCCAAAAGTCACCGGACCCAGAATGGAAGAAGCTTTTCCGCTTATTGAATAGAAACCAAAAAATTCCGCCTCCCTGTCCCGGGGTATCAGAAATGACATGAGACTTCTGCTTGCTATAAGGGTCGATCCGGTGCATATGGCGGCAAGTATGTAGCCCGCATAAAACACGGCTCTTATATTGAAAGAGGTCACAAGGATTATGATTGTTATCCACATGACAAGAGTTATTGTAATAGTAAGTTTGGAGCCGATCTTATCGGTCAGCCAGCCAAAGAAAATAGAACTTATAATAGCGGGTATATGGCCGAATATAAAAAGCATTATTATTTCAGTCAACCCAAAGTTTAATGTATCTTTTGCATATATCGCTACATAAAGGGCGAGGACGGAAAAAGCATTGCTGAATAGAAAATATGAAATCAGGAATTTCGTAAGGTCTTTATGCTTTCTTATATTCCTTAGAGTGTTTGCAAACTTTTTAAACCCATACGAAACATAAGAAGTTTTTATTTTTATGATACTGGCGGCAGGGGAATCTTTTAGAAATATAAATGACGGCAATGAAAATATTAAAAAGAATACGGATGTAATAATAAATGTTAATTTAATGTTGAATAAGTTGGATGGTTCGATTCCTCCTCTCACAAAAGGATAGATAATCAGTAAGATGATCAGGCCACCCAGATACCCGATCGAGAATCCAAATCCTGATACGATACCGGTATTCTTTTTTGAAGAAAGCTGGGGAAGGAAAGAATTATAGAACATCATCGAAGTCTCATAAAAAATATTGGAGACTATAAACAGGATCACGGCCCAAACTACCATTCCTTCTTTTAAAAAGAAAAGGAGTGAACTAAAAGAAACACATGCCAGGGTCAAAATAGTCAAAAATTTATTTTTCGATCTTGAATTATCTGCAATTGCTCCGAATACAGGTGACAGCAATGAGGCGATTATCATTGATGTACCGCTTGCAATTCCCCACATCAGATCTCCGAAATTTCTTGAATAGATTTCCGGAGATGCAATTATACTGGTGAAATAAACGGGGAAAATTAAAGTGATTATAACCACTGCAAAAGAGGTGTTGGCGAGATCATAAAGTGCCCATGATAGTACCGGAGGTTTAAAAAGTATTTTAATCGTGTCTTTGAATTTATAATTCTTCATATATTTATTTAAGACCGGTATTCCAATATATTATCTTAAAAAAGTCAGGATTTTGCCACAAGTATTGATAATTTTTAAATGGTATTTAAGATAATCTGTATACGGAAGATAAATCTTAAAAAGATATTACGATTAGTTGCAAATAAATTATCAGGGTAATATTATGTTATTTAAGACAGGTTTAGAAAAGTAAGGATTTAATTTGAAGGTATCAAATATAAGCTGGAAAATTGGTGGGGAAGCTGGTTTCGGAATAATGTCCACCGGAACTATCTTTTCAAAAATCTTTGCCAAAAAAGGTTACCATGTTGTCGATAATAATGAGTATCCCTCGTTGATAAGAGGCGGACATAACACATACACCGTAAGGGTAAGTTCCAATGAGATTTTTTCTATCGATAAAGATATCAATATTCTGGTTGCTCTGAACGAAGAGACCATAAAACTTCATCAGGAAGAAGTGACATACGGAGGGTATATTATCTATGATGAAAATAATAGTGATATCGGGGAATTAAAAAAAGCCAGAAAAGATATCAATTACATTATGGTGCCCTTTTCTAAAATAGTCACGGAACTGGGAATTCCCGGAGTCATGATCAATAATGTTTCACTTGGGGCTTCGGTTGCTTTGCTGAACTATGACCTGGAGGTATTAAAAAATATCATCAGAGACATGTTCGGGAGAAAAGGACCGGAAGTCGTGAGTTCTAATATCAAATCATCCGAATTTGGATACAAATATATAAAAGAGAAACTGAAAATAAATGCTTATGAGCTTGAAATAGTGAAGCCCATAAGTAAAATGCTGCTTACAGGTAATGACGCAGTTTTTTTGGGAGCAGTTAGATCCGGTTGTAAATTTTATGCAGCTTATCCCATGACTCCTTCCACTTCGATCCTTGAATCATTTGCATCTATCGAAAATGATTACAATATTGTAACCAAACATGCCGAAGATGAGATAGCAGTGATCAATATGGCTATAGGTGCTTCCTTTGCCGGGGTAAGGGCAATGGTAGCGACATCGGGAGGCGGTTTTTCCCTCATGAACGAAGGATTGGGCAGTGCCGCTATAACCGAAACTCCGGTTGTTGTCATATTATGCCAGAGAGCCGCTCCTGCTACAGGTTTACCAACATGGACCGAGCAGGGCGATATGCTATTTGCTGTTCACGCTTCGCACGGTGAATTTTTAAGAGTGGTGATAGCACCAGGCGATCCTGAAGAATGTTTTTATCTTACCGGAAAAGCGTTTAATCTTGCCGAGACTTATCAGATCCCGGTTATCGTAATGCTCGATAAATATTTATCAGAGAACCATTTTTCATATGAAAAATTTGATTTTAAACTCATAACAGTTGATAGGGGAAAGTTACTGGTAAAGAGTAAAGATATTGATGCAGGATACAAGCGTTATCTTAACACCGAAGATGGCATTTCTCCCCGTGTAGTAACAGGATTGGAAGGCGGGGTCAATATTGCCAATAGCGATGAACATGATGAATATGGATATTCAGAAGACAGCGCCTTCAACAGGAAGCTCATGGTAGATAAAAGATTCAGGAAAATAAAAAAGTTAATCGAAGAGATACCCCCACCCAGGATCTACGGTCCTATGGATGCGGAGATCACTATCTGGAGCTGGGGTTCCTGTAAGGGGCCGATCCTGGAAGCTATGAATATATTAAATCAGAAAGAAAAGAAAGTAAATTTAATCCACTTTACGTATATATATCCGTTCGATGGTGAATCCATTGAGGGGATAATAGAGAAAAGCAATAAAAATGTAGTGGTCGAAAACAATAAGACATCGCAGCTTGCAAAGATCATAATGATGAATACCGGCCACAGGATAAAAAATAAAATTTTAAAATACAGCGGTAGGCAATTTCTGCCGAGTGAAATAGTCAACGGAATAGAACAAATAGAATAAAGATCGAATTATTTATAATGTGAATTTTTTACAGATAGCAAGATATGGATAGAAACGAAAAAAAATCTTTAAGAGAAATTTACGATTTAAAGCCAGGGGATTTCAATACTGAAAGAAAGCCCACCTGGTGTCTGGGCTGCGGAAATTATGGAATCTGGAACACAATTAAAAAGACATTCGTAAAACTAAAACTTATGCCCCATGAAATCCTTATAGTCTATGGAATAGGATGTGCCGGCAATGGTACCAATTTTATCAGGACCTATGCATTTCATTCATTGCATGGAAGAGCCCTTCCCGTAGCAACAGGAGCAAAACTTGCGAATCATAAACTCAATGTAATAATCATGGGTGGAGATGGTGACGGTGTCGGTATCGGAGGGAACCACTTCATACATACATGCAGAAGGAACCTCGATATGACATATATCCTGCATGATAACAAGATTTATGGACTCACCACAGGTCAGACCGCGCCTACAAGCGACAGAGGTTTCAAAACTAAATCAACGCCATCGGGAGCTCTGGAAAGACCGGTAAATCCTATTGCAATGGCTCTTATATGCGGTGCTACTTTTGTAGCAAGAGGCTTTTCCGGAGACACTAAGCATCTTCTGGATTTAATGAAAAGAGGCATCAAGCACAAAGGATTTTCTTTTATAGAGGTCCTGCAGCCCTGCGTTACATTCAACAAAATAAACACATATGATTATTACAGGGACAGGATATACAAACTGGAAGAATTAAAAGATTACGACCGAAGCAGACTGGATGAAGCTATAAGACAATCTATGGAAGAAGAGAGAATACCCATAGGTATTTTTTACGAGGCTGACAGGCCGACATATGAAGATGGGCTGAAGCAAATAGAAAGAAAACCACTGGTAGATCATATGATAGCGGATATAGACATCAATAGGCTTTTGAACAAATTCTACTAAAAGATTTTTCATCCATTAGCATAAAGTTTATCAATGAATAATAATCCCGCAGTCAAGAATAAAAGATTTAAACTGGTAGCCATATATGGCAGTCCCAGAAAAAAAGGTAATACGGAAATACTTCTGGATAAATTTCTTGAGGGTGCAGTCTTCGCTGCCGCCGGTTCCAAAAAAGATCTGGAGATTAAAAAGATAATAACTTCCGATCTGAATATTTCTCCCTGCAGAGGATGCGGGAATTGTTCAAAAACCGGGGAATGCATTATTGAGGATGATATGCAGGAAGTGTATAAAGAATTGATAGAAGCCGATTTTCTTGCAGTTGCCTCTCCTGTTTTTTTTACCACTGTATCAGGATATCTTAAAGCGCTGATCGACAGGTGCCAGAGATTCTGGTCACTAAAATATGAACACAAAAAAAAGATAATAACAAAGGATAGAAAAGGTATTTTTATAAGTACCGCCGGTTCCAACTCGGTTAATATCTTTGATTGTCCGAAAAAGGTGATCCGTTCTTTTTTCGATGTATTATATGTTGATTATTTATGTGATTTTGTATTTAATGACGTGGATAGAAAAGGAGATATATTAAAAAATAAAGAGTCTCTGGAAACTTTGTACAGATTTGGCAAAGAAAAATTTTTTTGAACAAAGATAATAAGATGAAAAAATATTTTTTTATAATTATTATAACAGTCATATTCATGACTTCTACCGTCTTTATTTTTTCAGGCTGTAAGGATTCGGGAAATGTTTCTTCTTCCGATAGTAATTTCACACTTACTGACCTGGAAGGTAATCCGGTATCCTTATCGGATTTTAAAGGAAATATAGTTGTATTGAATTTCTGGGCAACATGGTGTCCTCCATGCATAGCAGAGATTCCTGATTTTGTAAAGGTATTTAATGATTTCAAGGATAAAGATGTCCAATTTATAGGAGTCTCGAATGAGGATATCTCTACCTTAAAAAGTTTTGCAGCTGATTATGATATAAATTATCCGATCTTGATCGATGATAAAAATATCATGGCAATCTGGGGAATACGCGCAATTCCCACTACATTTGTGTTTGACAGAGATGGGCAGATTGTTTTCAAAAATGTCGGAATGATGACCGGAGAGCAAATTAGAAACGTTATCGAAAATATACTTTAGATGTTAGAGATTAGTTTACTTTCTGCTTTTATTGCAGGAATACTGGCATTCATTTCTCCCTGTATTTTACCGATAATCCCGGTCTATATAAGTATGATGTCGGGCAAGGTAATACATAAAAGCGACAAGATAAAAATTTCGGAACGGCTTTATCTTTTGATAAACAGTATATTATTTGTTCTGGGGTTTTCACTGGTTTTCATAGCTCTGGGCTCGACCGCTACTATCGTAGGCCGTATACTAAAAGAATATTCCGGTATAATTTCAAGAATAGGCGGGGGCATACTGATAATATTCGGTTTGCAGTACGCAGGTCTTTTCAGGATTCCATTTTTGAATATAGAAAGAAGATTTAAAATACCATCTTCATCAAAATCAGGTTATGCCGGTTCTTTCCTGATCGGGATAATATTTGCTTTCGGATGGATCCCCTGTGTGGGAATGATACTATCGGGTATATTGCTGCTGGCAAGCAAGCTTGGAACCCTGCTCAAGGGAATGCTGCTTCTTGGAAGTTTTTCGCTGGGTCTGGGACTGCCTTTTATACTTGCCGGAATATTTTTAAGTTTTTTTTCCAATTTCTTAAAAAAAATAAACAGGCATCTTAATATTGTGTCCATTATTTCAGGGGTCTTTCTTATGGTTCTGGGTATTATTTTTATTACTGATTCCATGGATTGGGTGGTAGGGTTTTTATCCAGGTATCTGCCGTTTTTAAATAAAATTAATTTTTAAATAAATTTTTGTCTGGATTTATGTTAAAATCTTAAATATTTATTATTCTGTTTTGATAGAGAAACAATAATTAAAAATATCAAATTCGAGTTTTAGGAGGAAGTTTTGAATATAGATCCGATTGCATTCAGTCTATTTGGGTTCGAGATAAGGTGGTATGGGATATTAACTGCGCTGTCACTGATTATAGGTTTTACTGTTGTATATTTTATAGCAAAATACAGAGGTCAGAGAGCTGAGGAAGTCCTGAATTTTGCACCGTTTGCGGTAGTATCTTCTGTTCTTTTTGCAAGGCTGCTTCATGTTATCGTAAACTGGTCTTACTATGCGGATCATCCACTTTATATTTTTGCTTTCAGAAGAGGCGGACTTGCCATACAGGGGGCTATGGTAGGGGGAATAGTAGCTCTTATCGTATTTTGCAAAGTAAGGAAACTTGATTTCTGGTTGTGGGCGGACATATTTTCTCCAGGCCTTATACTGGGTCAGGCGATAGGCAGATGGGGTAACTTCTTTAATCAGGAAGCTTATGGAAAGCCGATAAGCCTGCACTGGAATTTTTTCTATATCGCTGAAGCGAATAGGCTTGAGGGTTATAGAAGTTATGAATACTTTCATCCCGCATTCTTATATGAATCAATAGCCAACTTTTTGTTGTTCGGGCTGCTGCTGTTAATGCACAGATATTATAAAAAGAGGCCGGATAAAATACCATATGGATTGATACTGGCAATGTATCTTGGAATCTATTCGGTTTACAGGACATTTATTGAATATTTTCGCATTGACAGTTCGTACTGGGGCCCGGTCAAGGTAGTATATGTGATAGATTTTCTTGTACTTATTGTTGCGTTAATTATAGCAAATCATGTGATCAAAAAATTCAGGGAAAAAAAGCAACTTGAAAAAAATCTGGATGAGTAAAGCGGGAACCTCTATTTATATAGTCCGGTAAAATAAAATATATTAGAATAAATTATCCGGGTGTCAATAAGTTCATATTTTAAAACTGACATTTTATTTCATAGAATAAATACAGCCGCAGTAATTCTGCCGGTAAAGATCCAATTCTTTGCTTAGTTCCAT
>CAZYQD010000016.1:0-15121 GCA_964649405.1 uncultured Actinomycetota bacterium | reverse complement strand
GAAATTGCCCGTATAGATTTTTTTAAGCATCTTGATTGCATCATTGGTCACCTGCGGGTAATGCTCTCCATCTATCAATGCAATCAGATCTTTACCCTTATTGCTTTTTCTCTTTAATAAATTTATCACAGAGTTTACTCTTCTTTACTTTCCTGGTCACACCAATGATTTTTTCAATTTTATCGAAAGGATACCTTCTGTAGATATCAATTTCTTTTTCTCTTACATGTATAATGTTATAACTTGGTTCGATCTTACCTCTTAATCTAAGACAGGAAACTGTGCCGGCAGTAACAACCAGCATGTCCTCTACTCTCCATAGATACGGTACATGTTTATGCCCGCACAATACCATATCTACTCCGGCATCGACTACCGTTTCCAGAACATCACCGGCATCATTTACCATATTCCTTTCTCTTCCTGTATTGGGGACCGGTACCAGGTGATGATGCATGGCGAATATTTTAAAACTATTATCATCGCATTTGCTGAATTCACTTCTGATCCAGTCATAGTGCTCCCTTCCAATCTGGCCATTATCAAGATCCGGTTCACTTGAATCAGCAGCAACAATGCTCACTTTACCATTATTAAATGAGATATACCTGCTTCCAAAAATATCTTCGAAGTGCAGATATCCAACATTTCTGGAATCATGATTACCGAGCTGCACCAGTATGTTCATGCATTTTATGGGAGAGAGATAATTTTTTAGAGTATCATATTCCATTCTGAATCCATTGGCAGTAAGGTCTCCCGTTATGATCACTATATCGGGACCAAGTTCATTTATCTCGTCAATACATCTTGTAAGAAGACTGGGTACGAAATGTTGTTCACCAACATGGATATCGGAAATCTGGACTATTATTGTTTCTTTAGTGTTTTCCGCCATAGTTTTCCTTTCGGGTATATATAAAAAAATTTATAAAATGACTTTTATGTCAAAATCTTTTACTTCTTTAATAAATTATATCATGAAAACTTTATACTTTTTCATTAAAAAATAAATCTCTGAAATATACTCTCTGGTTAATTTTATAAAAAGAAAGAGTAAAGAACAATATAACATTAATATCGTACTTTACTCTTTGAAAAAAGGCACTGCCTGATACGTTTTAAAAGTAATTATTTTATGACTCTTTTTTTTATCAACTCCTTATACCATAATGCACTATCCTTTAAAATACGTTCTTGGGTTTCATAATCTATATAAACAATCCCAAATCTTTTTGAATAACCATGTTGCCATTCAAAATTATCGACCAGGGACCATAAAAAATACCCTCTTATATCCATCCCCTCTTCATTCAATTGTGAGACTTTTTTTAGATGTTTTTTAAAATATTCTATACGCTGGTCATCATGGACTCTTTTATCTTCTGTCAATGTGTCTTTGAATGCGGCGCCATTCTCGGTTATATAAATCGGTAATCTTGTATATCCTTTTCTTATTCTTGTTACGATGTCGTAAAGAGCATCGGGCACAATTTCCCAGCCCATTTCAGTTTTTTTAAAATTTCCGGCAAATCTTCTGAATCTCAATTCCGTGTCTTTCGAGAATTCTACTAGTTCTCTGGAATAGAAGTTCAATCCTATGAAATCACATTTATCAGATATTCTTTCTAAATCGCCATCCATTATGAAATCCAGATTTCCGAGCAGTTCATTATATATCTCTACCATATCTTCAGGATAGGAAGCTTCAAAAAGAGGATCAAGGAACCATCTAAATTGATGCCCATCACATACAGAAGCAGCTTTTATATCTTTTTCCAGATTTGAAGCCGGGTAAGATGGAATCAAGTTAAGCGCCAATCCTATTTTATTATTTTTTAAATTTGATTTTTTTAATTCTTCAGCTGCTATGCCGTGCGACAAAAGGACATGATGCGCCACTATCAGAGCTTCTTTAAGATTTTTATGACCCGGTGCATGAAAACCAGAATAATAACCGTAAATAGATGTGCATAAAGGTTCATTATGAGATACCCACAACCAAACCGAATCATTTAGTTCTTCGAATACTTTTATCGCATATTCCTTAAACCATTTGACCGAATCACGATTCAACCATCCTCCCATTTCATAGGCCCATAAAGGCAGATCCCAGTGATACAATGTGACCATTGGCTTTATTCCCTTATCTTTTAACTCAGCTATAAGTTTTTTATAAAACTCCATTCCTTTAGGATTATATTTGCCTTTTTCAGGAAAGATCCTGGGCCACGCAATCGAAAATCTATATGCATGCGTACCGATTTTTTTCATAATCTCAACATCTTCCCTGTATCTACGGTAATGGTCGCATGCAACCTCTCCGGTATGTCCCATATATGTTTTCCCCGGTGTCTTACTGAATAAATCCCATACGGAAGGACTTCTGCCGTCAACGTCAGCCGCTCCTTCTATTTGATAAGAAGATGTCGAAGTACCAAAAATAAAATCATCCTTAAATCTTTTAACCAACTTTTTCCTATCGTTTATAGATTTTTATAAAACAGATTAGATTTGTCTTGTTAAATATTATTAATTGAATTCTGCTACAATAAAAGGAGTTATTTTAGTTACCCAGGACCACTTCGACTTTTATTACTCCGGTCCCTTCCTTTAAGGGAATCAGATTCCCCGATACTGTATCCCCATTCACCATAAGTTTCTTTACTCCCTTGCTTACCTTGTCGGGATTCTGAATGGTAATATCATATTTTACTCCACGGAATAGCCGTATTATATGATATTTTTCCCAATCTCTGGGGATACATGGATCTATGATGAGACCCTCATAAGAAGGCTTGATCCCAAGGATTGCCTGGGAAATACTTACAAAGGTCCAGGCCGCCGATCCGGTCAGCCATGAATTTTTGGCCTCGCCAAAGGTAGGAGCATCTTTGCCGGCAGTCATCTGGGCATAGCAGTACGGTTCACAGCGGTAAGTCTCTATAATATCTTCTTTGGTGCTGGGACAGATCCGCAGGTAGTAGTCAAATGCTTTGTCTCCATTTCCCAGAATGGTTTCCGCTATTGATACCCATGGATTATTCTGGCTGAATATTCCGCCATTTTCTTTATAGCCAGGAGGGTATGAAGTTATTTCCCCTAAATTCAGATAATAATGAGTATAAACAGGTTGAACCAGTACAATTCCATATGGAGTTGCCAGAAACTTTTCTACGCTGTCCAGGGCTTTCCTTGCTTTTCCGTCTTCAAGACCAATACCGCCCATGATACACCAACCCTGTGATTCTATGAATATCTTTCCTTCCTTACATTCTTTTGATCCTACTTTGGAACCATAGTAATCATAAGCTCTCAAAAACCATTCGCCATCCCAGCTTGATACTTCAATAGCTTTCTTGATAGATTCGTATCCTTTTTTAAATACACCACCTATTACAGCAGTTTTTTCTTTGTTTTTAATATGACTTAAAAGTGACTCCATTTCACTGAAAGCATATAAAAACAGTCCTGCAATCATGACGGATTCCGCTGCACCACCGGGTCTATCTCCGAATGTCTGAAAACTCTCCCCGGGATGGCTGGAAAAACAATTAAGATTCAGACAATCGTTCCAATCGGCATGCCCTATTAGAGGGAGATCATGCGGTCCCAATTTATCTAAAGTAAATTGCATTGATTGGAAAAGATGATCTAAAATCGTTGCCTTACTTTCAGGTAAATCCACATAACCGGTAGGTTCATCCAGTATAGAAAAATCTCCCGTTTCCTTTATATATGCACATGTTGAAACTATCAACCATAACGGATCATCATTAAATCCGCTTCCCACGTTTTTATTACCTTCCCTTGTCAGAGGCTGATACTGATGATAACAGCTTCCATCAGAAAGCTGGACTGAAGCCAGTTCCAGAATCCTATTTCTCGCCCGTTCAGGGATCATGTGCACAAATCCAAGTATATCCTGATTCGAATCCCTGAATCCCATTCCCCGTCCGATACCGGATTCAAATAAAGAAGCGGACCTCGAGAGATTGAAAGTTACCATACACTGGTATTGATTCCATATATTCACCATATGTTTCACATGCTCATTTTCTATATCCACCTTGTATCTTCCAAGCATTTCGGTCCAGTATTTTTTCAACTGGCCAAATGCATTATCCACAAATCCGGAACTTTTAAAAACCTTCATTTTTTCCTGAAGAGATTTCTTATTTATCACATTTGGAGCCTGGAACTTTTCATCTTCTTTGTTTTCCATGTAGCCCAGCATAAAATAAAATTCTTCTTTTTGACCCGGTTCAAGAACCAGATCAATCTGATGGGTACCTATCGGGGACCAGCCATGTGCAATGGAACCAGAGCATTTTCCATTCCTGACTGCTATAGGATCATCAAATCCATTAAGGGGACCGATGAAGCTGTCCCTACTTGTATCGAATCCATCTATTTTACGACTGCAGGCAAAGTAAGCATAATGGTTTCGCCGCTCCCTGTATTCCGTTTTGTGAAAAATGATCCCATCTTCTACTTCTACTTCACCTATATTAAAATTTCTCTGAAAATTCGTCATATCATCCATCGCATCCCAGAGACAGAATTCAACAAATGAGAAAACAGTGATTACTTTTTTCTGGTTTGTCTGATTGCTTATTACTGCATTCCATACCTCCATATTTTCTCCCATCGGTATGAAATATAAGACTGTGGCTTCTATTCCATTTTTACGGCCCTTGATTTCGGTATAGCCAAGGCCATGACGGCAAGAATATTCGTCCAGCGTTGTCCGGCTTGGCTTCCACCCCGGATTCCATACTATATCCCCGTCTTTGATGTAAAGATAGCGTCCTCCCATATCCATTGGGACATTATTGTAGCGATAGCGGGTTAAACGACGAAGCCGGGCATCCATATAAAAACTGTAACCCCCGGCTGTATTAGAGATAATACCAAAGTATTTCTCGCAGCCTAAATAGTTTATCCAGGGTAGGGGCGTATCGGGCCGGCTAATAATATACTCTTTACTGTCATCATCAAAATGTCCGTATGGATTCATCATTATCTCCTAAAATTTTGGTAAGTATTCGAAAAATACATTTTATATGGTCACGGTGAAAAATTCAAAAACTTTCGGAGAGATTCCTCACTGACCCCTCGCTTCGCTCTGGGCTTCGGCTCGTAAGAGGCTCCGCAATCCCAATGATGATATATGTTACCCCTTTATTGCTCCAGCCGTTAGACCACTAATCATATACTTCTGTACCAGGGTAAAAAATGCCAGTACGGGAAGAGATACCAATACACAAGCAGCCATCATTCCACCCCAGCGGTTTTCTTGAGTAGTGATATATCTCAAAATGCCGATAGCTACCGTCGTTGTATCCTTTCCTGTAAGGACGGAAGCGAATAATACCTCACCCCAGGCCATCATAAATCCATATATAGCGATAGCGGCAAGACCCGGTTTAGCTAAAGGAAGAATAACTCTAAAAAGAGCTCCTACTTTACTACATCCGTCAATTTGAGCCTGTTCATCTATTTCCCGGGGAATGGTATTGAAGTAACCCCTCATCATCCAGATAGAAAAGGGAAGGGCAAAAGAGGTGTAGGTAAAAATCATCCCCCAATAGGTATTTCTCATAGGAAGACCTGTAATGTTCGTTATCCCGATAAATATCACAAAATAAGGAATTAGGAAGAGAATTCCGGGAAACATCTGGGTAGACAATACCGATATGGTATAGGGGGTTCTACCAGGAAATTTAAAACGGGAGATTGAGTAGCCGGCCAAAACGGCAATAATGAGACAAAAAATCATGGTTCCCAGGCTTATTATTATACTGTTTTTAAAATAATCCGCTATTTTAACCACTTTATTTACCGTTATATAATTCTCCAGAGTAGGACGACGAGGTATCCAGGTGGGTTCCTGGCCCGGTGTCTTAATATCCGCGGCCTGGATCTCTAGTGATGATTTAAACGAACTGGAGACCATCCAAAAAAAGGGCAGAAGCACCGATATTACAATGAGCGCTACGGTAAGGTACAAAAATACTCCTTTTATGATTTTTCTCGTTTTTCTTTTCATCATGACATCTCCTCCCCCGGCCGGATACTTTTAATGTAAAATATAGCAAAGACTGCCATAATCCCCATGAGGATTACCGACATAGCTGAACCAATTCCATAGTGGAAAGAGTTAAAAGCCTCTCTTAAAATAAGGGTAGTGGGAACATCTGCTTGAAAGCCCGGATCTGTACCCAACATTACATAAAACTGATTAAAGGCAAAGAAAGTCCATATTGTGGATAAAAGTAGAAGAACAGAAGTCACGGGCATAAGGAGGGGAAAGGTAATAGATTTAAATTGGCGCCAGACCGAAGCACCATCTATCCTGGCTGCCTCATACAACTCATTAGGAATGCTCTGCAATCCCGCCAGTAATATTAAACAGGTAAAAGGCCATCCTTTCCAGATACTAGCTATCATCACCGCATAAATGGCCTTATTGCCTATTAACCAGACCGCTGGTCTTTGAATCAAGCCCCAGGCTAGTAAGTACTTATTCACTATACCTATTCTAGATTGGAACATAAACCGCCAAACGGAGTAAGCTACTGAGTCTGGAATAATATAAGGCAAAAGTATTAGTCCTCTCACAACCGTCCTTCCTTTAAAGTTCCGGTTTAAAACCAAAGCTACCCCCAGGCCGATAAGATAACCTAAAGAAATGACCACTATTGCATAGTAGGTTACATTTAATAAAGAACGCAGGAAACGTTCCCCTATGGTAGTTATTGGATTCAAACCGTTTATATAATTAGCCAGCCCTATAAAATGAGCCTTACTCCAATCAATAATGGTGTGTATATCAAGGTTAAGAAAGCTAATAGTAACTCCCCATATCATAGGAATAACATGAACTACAAACATACAAATGAGAGCAGGAATAAGTAAGTAATAGGCGAGTTTGTTCTTTCTTATACTGGCTATTATTGGGGCTATGAAACCCCATTTACTCCTGGTATTTTTCATACATCCTCCTTACCCCCGTACTTAACTCAAGCGTTTAAAAGAAGAGAGGGAACAGTCTCCCTTTTCCTGAAAGTTTAACCGTTTCCTCTCTTCAAAACAAGATTTTCTATCTCATAGAGATAGGAAAGAAGGTAATCTATTCAGCAGCAGCTAAAGCCTCGTTAATTTTTGCAGCCGCTCTATTCAAGGCATCCGTAGCAATCTGTTCTATTTCCTCCTGAGTTACCTCCTTAGTTACATATCCTGTAGTCATGTCGACGTAAGAGGCCAAAACGGTCTTGAACTCACCTACTATTGCATTTTCAATATCTACCCAAACTCCTAATGAAGGATAAGCGGTAGCATATCCCAGACTCGTTATGAAGACCTGCATTTCAGGGCTCTGATAGTAAGGATCCGTCAAAGCGCTAAGGGTTGCTGGTATCATGTTAGATATGTCCTTATTAGTATAACTAAGCAGAACATCATCGGTTAAGAGATAGTTTACCCATGCCTTTGCAGCTTCCTGGTGTTCACTGTTGCCAAAAATAACAAGGTTACTTCCACCAGAGAAAGAACCCTTTAAACCTGTTGGACCTACTGGGAGCTCGATAACACCGTAGTTGAGTGTGGGATTGTCGTTCATAATGCCGGAAATGTTCCATGGTCCCATAACGACCATAGCAACGTTGCCATTTATGAAAGCAGCGTCAGCTTGCGGTTGATTATACTCAGCACAGGCTGGATCGGCTAGCCCCTTTGCCAGCAAATTGATATAGAACACCATGGCGTCAACTCCCGCGGGACTATTGAGGGTAGCTTCCGTATTATCCTCATTCAATATACTCCCTCCACCTTGATACAAGAGTGCAGCGAAGTTGTGTATTAGATCCCAGGCATTGGTTCCAGCCATAGCAATTGCTTTGCCTTCCCCGTATTTTGCTACGATCTTCTCTCCGGCAGCTACTTCCTCATCCAAGGTGGTAGGTGGTGTTGCTCCTGCTGCCTCAAACATATCCTTGTTGTAGAATAAAACCCTTGATTCAGCAAACCAGGGGACACCATAATACTTATCTCCGAGAGTGGTGGATTCTAAGTTTGCAGCCAAAAAGGCATCTGCCCCACCGAATTCATCCATATTGATCTCCAGCAATCCACCGGTGGCAGCGAACTGGGCATTCTGGGTAGTACCTACCTGAGAGACATCAACTGTCGGTTCTACTAACGCTGCCGTTATTTTGGGTACCACATCGCCCCAACCAACTTCCTCGAAGTTCACGGTAATACCGGTTTCTGCCAGAAAAGCAGCTGCCTTCTCCTGCATCCAAGCCAGGTGGGCTTCAGAAGGAGCATTAGGCATGGCCCAGAAGGTTATAGTTTCGCCCGCTGTTTCTTCTTCTGCAACTTCTTCTTCTGCAACTTCTTCCTCTGCAACTTCTTCTTCTGCAACTTCTTCTTCTGCAGCTTCTTCTTTACAACCTGCTAAAGAGAACACTGCAATCATTGATATTACAAGTAGCCATAAAAATACTTTTTTCACTGTCAACCTCCTTTTAAGGTATTTGGTATTAAAGTAATGGCTTAAAAACTTATTTGCTTGTTTCACCTCCCTTCCATCAATAAAACATTTGAATAAGGTGCTGTCCCTTTTTGTAGGAACAATCCCAAACATGGATTTTCAATCATATAAACACGCGTTCTATCGTATAAACACGCGTGCAAGTATTTTATAACAAAACTTTTATAGTCGTCAAGTGTTTTTTTGATTATTTTTACCTGTGTGTTGTTTTATAAAGTTTCTATAAAAGCATGCCTTTTCATCATCGATATTATTTTTTTCTTGTTGATTCTCTTACTACCAGTTCTGCAGGAATAGTGAAACATCTTGAAGTATTAATACCATTTTCAATAAAATCTATAAGATTTCCCGTGGCAACAGATGCCATTTCCGTAATAGAACTCCTGACAGTTGTAAGAGTTGGTGAAACATAACTTGCCATCCTGATATCATCATAACCAATAATAGAAATATCTTCGGGAATTCTTATCTTCATTTCTTTCAGGGCTTGCATGGCTCCAATGGCCATTGTATCATTTGATGAAAAAATAGCTGTTATCTTATTTTTGATCTTATCTTTTAAAAGTCGGTATGCACACTCAAATCCACTCTCTTCGGTAAAATCTCCATAAGCTATGTAATCTCTTTTATTCTTTAGCTTTATCTCACTCATTGCTTTTTTATATCCTTCAAGTCGTTTAAAGCCTGAATATTTGTTCATATCTCCGCAAATGTGTGCTATCTCCGTATGACCGTAATCTATTAGATGTTTTGTAGCTTTATATGCACCACTATAATTATCCGAATTAACGATAATATAATTTTGCGCCTTTCTGCCCTGTTTTTTTTCCTGATCTATTACGGCCATTTTATATCCGGATTCTATAAGGTCAAAGATCTCTCTGGAGTTATTATTTGCTCCCAGGAAAATCCCACCGGATAATATCTTGCTGTTAAAAAGATTTCTTATCTTGTCAAAATCATTGTCATCATTGATTATTAAAACCAGCACATTATATCCAAGTTTATCCGCATAATCTATTATTGCTGCTTCGAATGGTGAGATATACACATTCTGGTAGACCCTGAATTTTTCATTGATGAGTTTAATGTTGGCAATAAAAATCCCTATAATGTTACTGACTTTACCTGCAAGTGCTCTCGCCGGTGCATGAGGCACATAACCATATTTTTTGATAATCTTGTTTACTTTTTCTCTTGTTTCAGGTTGTACATTTGAATAATTATTTACTACCCTGGATACCGTACTTCTTGAAACTCCTGCCAGTTTCGCTATATCTTTGCTATACATATCTATACATACCAGCCTATAATCACTTTATTTATATTTACGCATGTAAACGCGCGTGCAAGTATTTTACAATAAAACTTTTAATGTAGTCAAGTTCTTAAAGAAAGATTATTTGATCACTAAAATCGTTATGTATTATGGATATCAAAACCAACAATCAGCATTAATTGTCATCCAGATGATTTTATTTATCTGTAAACCTTTTCTGTCTTCTTGTCGAAAATATGTATCTTATCAAGATCCACAAACAAGGTTCCCTTCTCGCCGCTTTTGTATTCTGATTTTGGATTGACTCTGGCTGTGACAAGGATACCTTCCATATCGATATATATATAGATCTCGGCACCCATAGGTTCTGTAACCTCGATATTGGCAGTTATGGTATTGCTTCTCGAAGTACCCTGTACAAAATTGCTGTCTTCCAGATCCTCGGGTCTGATTCCGATTATTACTTCTTTCCCGGCAAGTTTATTATCTTTGATTATTTTTTTGATCTTATCCGTGATGCCGAGTTCAAATATATTGCCCTTGAAGGTCATCTGATCCGTTACGGTAGCATCCAGGAAATTCATGGCGGGACTTCCTATAAAACCAGCCACAAATACATTGTCGGGATAATCATATACTTCCTGAGCTTTACCTATCTGTTGAATTATTCCATCCTTTAAAATGATTATCTTTTCTGCCATTGTCATGGCTTCCGTTTGATCATGTGTGACATAGACTATTGTAGCTTTAAGTCTCTTGTGAAGTTTTTCAATCTCTGTTCTCATCTGTACCCTGAGTTTTGCATCAAGGTTTGAAAGAGGTTCATCCATTAAAAAAACTTTAGGATCTCTTACAATCGCTCTTCCTAAAGCGACTCTTTGTCTCTGTCCGCCTGAAAGCTGTTTTGGTTTTCTCTTTAGCAGGTCTTCTATTTTTAAAATCTTTGCTGTTTCTATTACTCTTTTTTGAATTTCCAATTTAGGAGTTTTTCTCAATTTCAATCCGAATGCCAAATTATCATACACGTTCATATGAGGATAAAGAGCATAATTTTGAAAAACCATTGCTATGTCTCTATCCTTTGGAGGAACGTTGTTGACTAACCTGTCTCCGATATATATTTCTCCCTGGGTAATCTCCTCCAATCCTGCTATCATTCGCAGGGTCGTGGTCTTCCCGCATCCTGATGGTCCTACCAGGACCGCAAACTCCTGGTCTTCAATCGTACTGTTAATGTTGTCCACTGCAATTACATCTTCGAATTTTTTTGTTAGGTTTTTTAAAATGACCTTAGCCATTTCTTCTCCTTTTTTTGATTAATGAATAGTCTTTAGATTATAAAATAAAAAACAATTATTTTCTAGAGTAAGAAATATAATTCATGCCATATGGATCTCTGCCGGCAAGAAAATCTGCGGCTTTCATTGCCCCGTGGATTCCACTTATAAGCGGATCAGTAATAGCTGCGCACAGGCCGCTCGCGATGCCCATCGTTATGAAATGGATATTGAGCAGGTCCCGGTTCGGCATTCCAAAACTGATATTCGAGTAACCTCCGGTTATCGATATACCAAATTCATCTGCTATCCTTCGCTGGGTTTCCAGTGTGATCCTGCCTGCATTAAAATCTGCTGCGTTCGTCATGACCAGACAATCAAATACCAGGTCTTCCCTCTTTATTCCCGCAGATTCAGCCCTCCTGATTATTTTTTTCGCAATTTCAAATCTTTTTTCGGCGTCGTCAGGAATACCGTTATCATCCATTGTAAGGCATACAACTGCGCTTCCGCTGTCTTTTACCATCGGTAGAATTTCTTCGAGCGATTCTTCCTTGCCGCTTACCGAATTGATGATAGCTTTATATGGATACACTTCAAGAGCAGCCTTTATCGCTTTTGGATTTACCGAATCCAGGCAAATAGGCTGGTTTGTTACCTCCATTACAATCTTGACCGCCGCGGGCAGCGCTTCGGCTTCATCTACTCCAACCGCTCCAACATTGATATCGATTATATGCGCACCCGCTTCAGTTTGCTTTATGGCATCTTCCCTGACTATATCGAACTTTCCCTGTTTTAACTCTTCTGCAAGATCTTTTCTTCCGGTGGGATTGATCCTTTCGGCAATAATGACAGTCGGCAGTGTCAGTCCAAACCGTACTTCCGTTCCTTTACCTGTAACTACCGTTTCCATTTTTATTCTTCTTCCTTTTATAAAGATTGCTAAATATTTTTGTAAAGGTCATAAGGAATTTCTTATTCACATCCGGTAATGCAATCGTAACCCTGATGTATCCGGGTATCCCAAGATTTTTTCCCGGTCTTACTATAAAACCACTTTTAAGTAATTCTTCCACGACCATATCGCTATTTTCTCCACTATTTATCAAGATAAAATTTGCATATGATCTGACAAAGCCTATTCCGTTACTGACCAGTACATCATAGAAATACTTCTTTTCCTCCTCTATCTTTGCTTTGATTTCCTCTACATAGGATTCATTTTCCAATGCGGCCGCAGCGGCTTTTTGCGCAACCGAATTCACATTGAATGGAAGTCTTACCTTGTTCAATGCAGAGATAATCGAATTTCCGGATATTCCATATCCAATTCGAAGTCCCGCCAATCCATAAATCTTTGAAAACGTCCTCAATACCACCAGACTGTTATATTTAGATAAGTAATCAATGGTGTCGACTTTTTCTTCATCGTTTATATACTCATAGTAAGCCTCATCCATAACTACCAATAAATCTTCACCGGTATTTTCCATTATAAAATCAAGTTCGCTTCGACTGATATTGGTACCGGTTGGATTATGCGGACTTGTAAGAAATAATATCTTTGTCTTATCATTTACCGAATATACCATTTTTTCTACATCCTGCCTGAACTCCTTTAAAGGCACCTTGATCACGGTACCGCTGCATTTAAGGGTTGATTTTTCGTAAATCAAAAAAGTAGGATCGGCAATCACGACATTATCCCCCGGTTCTATAAAGCTGTCACATATCATCTCGATGATCTGATCCGTACCATTACCCATGATTATAGAGCGACTATCTATGCTATACTTCCCGGCAAGTTTTTTTCTTATTTCACGGCATTCACCATCGGGGTAATATTTAATATCGCCCAGGTTTTCACAGATCTTTTTGATAACATCAGGATGTGGCCCGAATAAATTCTCATTAGAAGCGAGCTTGAAAACTTCCTTTAAACCATACTCTTTTTTTATTTCTTCAATGGTCCTGCCCGGAATATATTCCGGCATCCTGGAGATCCATTCCTTGATTTTTGTACTCATTTTTTATTCCTGTTTCTTTTCAAATCTTATTTTAACAGAATTTTTGTGCGCAAATAACTTTTCGTATTCCGACATCGCCTCAATAAACTTCCTTTCTTTATCCAGCGCATCTTTATCGTAAGAAGCAACACTGCTCCTTTTCAAGAAATCAAAAACACCCAGTGGAGACGAAAATCTTGCATTGCTGTTTGTGGGAATAATATGATTTGTCCCACCAATATAATCTCCAACAGCAACCGGAGTATAGTCTCCTAAAAATATTGCTCCGGCATTTTTTATTTTTTTTAAGACAGCCTTTGTATCTCTTACCATTATCTCCAGGTGTTCCGGAGCTATTCTATTACAGGCCTCGATCAGCCATTCTTTTTCTTTATTAAAGATGATTTTACAATTTTTTTCTAATGATCTTAAAATGACTCCGGTATTTATTTTGTTTCCATATTCTTTTACAAGAGAATCTATATTTTCATATATTTTTTTGATTGCTCTTTTAGCCATATCCAGACTTGAAGTCAACAGAATACTTCTCGAATCAGGATCATGTTCTGCCTGCGAAATCAGATCGGCGGCAATAAAGACAGGATTTGCAGAATCGTCTGCAAGTATGGTTATATCGCTCGGACCAGCAAGACTGTCGATTCCCACATCACCGAATACCTTTTTTTTGGCGGCTGTCACATAAATGTTTCCGGGTCCCGCTATCTTATCCACTTTTTTGATGCTCTCCGAACCATACGCAAGAGTCCCTATAGCCTGTGCTCCGCCAATTTTATAGGCTTCTTTGACATTCAACTTTCCTAACAGATATAGAAGAACCGTGTTCAAACTACCATCTGGCTGAGGCGGGGTGCAGATGACAATTTCCTTAACCTTTGCTATCATCGCCGGAATTACCGCCATAAGTACCGAAGAAGGATAAGTATATCTACCCCCGGGTATATAGATCCCAACCCTCTCCAGTGGACGCATTATCTGTCCGACTTCTTTTCCTCTGCCGGGTTTTATATACCACGAACCAGCCTCTTTTTTGAATTGAGTGGTGTGATATTTTTCTATGTTTTTTCTGCTTGCTTCAAATGCTGCTGCAAGTTTTGGAAAATCTTTTTTTACAGCAGCCATTGCAGATTCTATTTCTTTGGCCTTTACTCTGATATCATCGATATCTTTAACTTCATAACGGTCAAACTGTCTGCAGAACTTTACTACCGCCTTATCTCCGTTTGCTTTTATTTCTTTTAGAATTTTTTCGACTGTCTTATCAACGGAATCAGGAATTTTCAATCCGGAAGCCGCAAGGTTATATATCTGACTAATTTTTGAAGGTTTTTCAATTTTTAAAAAATCATAACCCATATAAAAGACCTTTGATACTTTTAAATGTTTTTATTAATATACTATTGAAAACAATATTAACAAAATAGACCTAACATTATAAAGAAAATGCCAGAATATTCAACTTCAAAACCAAAAATCCTTCTCCATGCCTGCTGCGGAACATGCGCCCTTTATCCTTATTTTCTTCTGGAAAAAGATTTTGATGTAACTCTTTTTTATTATAATCCCAACCTTTATCCAGAGAAAGAATATATAAAGAGACTCGAAGGTATAAAAACAATTTCAAAAAGATATGATATTCCCCTCATGACAGGAAAATATGAAAATAAAAAATGGCTCAGCCTGACAGCAGACTTTAAAGATGACCCTGAAGTCGGAAGGAGATGCATCCTGTGTTTTGAGATGCGCCTTGACGAAACTGCCCGCACGGCAAAGAAGCTGGGCTTTGATTTTTTTGGAACCACTTTAACCATAAGCCCCCATAAAAACCATGAGACCATAAATTCAATAGGAATGAGACTTGCATCCGCAGAAGGTATCAATTTTTACGAGAGTAACCTAAAGAAAATGAACGGATTTAAAAAAACTATGGAACTAAGCAAAGAATTGGATCTTTACCGGCAGAATTACTGCGGCTGTATTT
>CAZYQD010000015.1:0-15543 GCA_964649405.1 uncultured Actinomycetota bacterium | reverse complement strand
AGCATAGTTTCATCTCAGGATGAGATCCATAGTAAATACGGAGGTGTGGTGCCCGAGATAGCATCAAGGATGCACATTGAAGTAATAGATATAGTGATAAACGAAGCAATACAAAAATCGGGTATCGATTTTAATAAAATGAATGCGGTAAGTGTCACAAACAGACCAGGTCTCATTGGTTCCCTGTTGGTGGGGGTGGGGGCGGCCAAAGCTGTGAGTTATTCCGCAAAGATACCGCTTATTGCTGTAAATCACCTGGAGGCTCATCTATATTCCAATATTCTGGTGAATTCCGATATGGAGGGAGGATTCATTGGGCTAATTGTCTCAGGCGGGCATTCGAGTCTTTATTTTGTTGACGATGAGTGGAATATAAAAGAGGTAGGCCATACTGTAGATGATGCTGCAGGGGAAGCACTGGATAAGATTGCCAGGTATCTGGGGCTTGGATACCCGGGAGGTCCTATTATTGATGCGCTGTCCAGGAAGGGGGACCCTTCTTTTATAGACTTTCCGAAGCCCATGATGGACAGTGGAGATTTTAACTTCAGTTTCAGCGGACTTAAAACGTCCCTTATTTACAGAACCAAAAAAGACAGGACACTTATGTCCGAAAAAAATATTCCCGATCTTGCTGCAAGTTTCCAGAAGTCCATAGTCGAAGTCTTGACGGAGAAAACCTTAAAGGCAGGCAGAAGATTTGGTGTAAAAAAAATATTGATTAGCGGCGGAGTTGCAGCCAATAGTGAACTGAGAAGAGAGTTTTTAAGAAAAGGCGAGGAAAAAGGTATTAAGATATATATCCCTCCTCTTTATCTATGCATGGATAACGCGGCAATGGTTGGATGTCTTGGTTATCATAGATATATAAACGGAAGATTCGATGATCTGAAAGTTGATGTTTATTCCAGAAGCGACATCTAAAGACCATAAAATTTAAATTTCTTTAGGTTTAATCCTTGATTTTTTAATTTTGTTATAATATTATTTTTTAATGTTGGCAGTCTACATAGAAGAGTGCCAGTATTATTTTATGTTTTTGCATAAATCTATATCATTTTAAAGGAGGAAAAGTAATGAAATACAGACCACTTGGTGACAGATTGCTGGTAAAACCCAATCCCAGCGAAGAAAAAACAAAAAGCGGGATCGTCCTTCCGGATTCTGCAAAGGAAAAACCGCAGGAAGGCAAAGTAATTGCGGCCGGAAAAGGTGCGATTGATGAAAAAGGTAATAAAATTCCCATGGAAGTAAAAGTCGGAGAAGTAGTTCTCTATTCCAAGTATTCGGGAACAGAAGTTAAGATTGACGGTCAGGAACATCTGATTATCAAGGAAAGCGATGTCCTGGCAATCGTAGAGTAAAGTTTTATTTTAAAAAGGAGGTTAAAAGACAATGGCTAAAGAACTTAAGTATGATGAAACTGCAAGAAGAGCCCTTGAAAGGGGTGTAAATATAATAGCAGATGCAATAAAGATAACCCTTGGGCCCAAAGGCAGGAATGTGGTGCTGGATAAAAAATACGGTGCCCCTACAATTACCAATGATGGTGTGACTATAGCGAGAGAGATCGAAGTCGAGGATGTTTTTGAAAATGCAGGTGTTCAGCTCTTGAAAGAGGTTGCCACAAAGACCAATGATGTGGCAGGAGATGGTACCACAACAGCAACGCTTCTTGCGCAAGCAATGGTAAAAGAAGGACTAAGAAACGTGGCTGCAGGAGCTAACCCACTGATGTTGAAAAAAGGTATAGAAGAGGCAGTCAAAATAGTCGTGGAGCAGATTGGAAAGATGAGTAAGGATATTGCAACCGATAAAAAGAAAATCGCCGAAGTTGCAGCAATATCAGCTGCGGATGAAACAATCGGAAACACGATTGCCGATGCTATGGATAAGGTAGGTAAGGATGGAGTCATAACCGTTGAAGAATCGAATAAGTTTGGTATCGAGATAGAACTGGTAGAAGGATTGCAGTTTGATAAAGGCTATCTTTCCCCGTACATGGTGACTGATGCAGAAAGAATGGAAGCAGTATTAAATGAACCATATATTCTTATTTCAAACCAAAAAATAGCTGCAGTCGGAGATCTGATTCCGGTTCTCGAAAAGATACAACAGTCAGGCAAACCGCTTCTTATAATTGCAGAGGATGTTGAAGGAGAAGCACTGGCAACTATTGTGGTCAATAAACTAAGAGGAACTCTTACTGTCGTTGCCGTAAAAGCTCCAGGGTTTGGTGACAGAAGGAAGTCCATGCTGGAAGATATTGCCATAGTGACAAACGGAAAGGTAATAAGCGAGGAAATAGGTATAAAATTGGAAAATATCACACTTGATATGCTCGGTATGGCAAGACAGGTCAAAGTAGACAAAGAGAATACGACTATTGTCGAAGGAAAAGGATCCGCAAGCGATATCAAAGGCAGGATAAAACAAATAAAGAATGAGATAGAACAGAGCGATTCTGATTTCGACAAAGAAAAACTGCAGGAAAGACTCGCAAAACTGTCAGGCGGGGTTGCAGTGATAAAGGTCGGAGCTGCGACCGAAGTAGAACTAAAAGAGAAAAAGCACAGAATAGAAGATGCTCTCTCAGCTACCAAGGCAGCAGTTGAAGAGGGGATTGTTTCAGGCGGAGGAGTGGTGCTTATAAATATAATTCCGAAAATCGATCTCACTAAATTCGATGGTGATATCAGAACCGGTGCAGGTATAGTTGTAAAAGCTCTCGAGGAACCGTTAAGACAGATAGCTTCGAATGCTGGTATGGAAGGTTCGGTTGTTGTAGAGAATGTAAAAAAAATGCCTGTGGGCGAGGGACTGGATGCCTTGAATGGTAAGTATGTGAACATGATAGATGCCGGTATTATAGACCCGGCAAAAGTCACAAGAAGCGCGCTGCAGAATGCGGCATCCATAGCGGCACTGCTTCTTACAACTGAAGTGATCGTTGCAGAAAAACCTGAAAAAGATAAAGGAATGGGGATGCCTCCGGGCGGTGGATATGGCGGTGGAATGCCCCCGATGTAACGGCATCTGATTAAAGTTACTATCAAAGTCAAAATAGCTTTAATAGAAGAAGAAAATAAGGCTGGCTTGAAATTTCAAAGCCAGCCTTATTTATATGACAAGATATTTATTTAAAAATACTTTAAATGCGTGAAATTTCAAAAAAATTAGAAGGTGTTAGATATTTATCTGATCTAGATACAGTAGTAGCTGTTTTTTTATATTTTTTACCGGATATAATTTTTTTGCATTAGTTATAATTTATAACATTGCGAATCTCAGCCTTACTTTAAAATTGAATAAATCAATGACTTATAGTAATATTTCTTTTATTATCATTCTGTAAATTTCCAGGCAGTAATTTTACCGTTTTTAAAAGATTTATGTCTTTTAATTTTCTCTAGGATTTCTTTAGCAAGGTATATCTATTATGGGTATTGAATTTTTTTACAGGATCTTGTTAGTGATTGCTGCTTATCTTTTTGGCTCTTTTCCTACAGGGTATGTGGTCCATCGAATAAAAAAGGGTGACGATATAAGAAAATACGGAAGCGGAAATGTAGGAGGAACCAACGTAACCCGCACACTTGGAGTAAGCTATGGCGTTATCACTATTATAGTTGATATCATCAAAGGATTTATACCCATACTTGTCCTCTACTTCATTTATCCTCAAGACATGATACTACTGGCCATTGTATCCGTTGCCGTCATACTGGGTCATGATTTTCCGGTTTATATTAAATTTAAAGGTGGAAAGGGTATTGCTGTTTCTTTCGGAGTAATAATCGGTGTCTCGTGTCTTCCCTTTATGAATAATCCTGTTTGGATAGAAATACTCCCGATTTTTATCATTCTGGGCACCTGGGCAATAATTTTTTCGATTTTCAGGATTGTGTCTCTCGCATCTTTGTGTGCGGCTGTTGTTAATCCGATTGCGTTTGGTTTCACCAGATATGGATTGGCAATAGTGATAGCGGCTATTTTCTGGAGTGTGCTTACTTTTGTCACTCACAGGGAAAATATTAAGAGATTGATTAAAAAAGAAGAGAAAAAACTTAAAAGATAAGGGGAATAAATGGAAATAGAAATTGGGAAAGGAAAAACCGGCAGGAGATCTTATGGTTTTGATGAAGTATCGATAGTTCCCAGCAGGAGGACCAGAGATCCTGAGGATATAGATATTTCGGCAAATATCGGTAAACACAAATTGGAGCTTCCTGTACTGGCGTCGGCAATGGACGGAGTCGTGGATGTGAAATTTGCTATAGAGATGAGAAAAATCGGAGGACTTGCCGTGCTCAATCTGGAGGGTTTACAGTGCAAGTATGAAAATGCAGATGAAATTCTCGATAACATCTCAAAATTTTCCGATAAAGAAGCAACAAGGAAGATGCAGGAAATTTATCAGGAACCTATCAAAGAAGAATTGATTGCCGAAAGAATAAAACAGATAAAAAAGAAAAGTGATATAGTCTGCGCTTCCTTAACCCCTAAAAATGTCGAGAAGTATTATAAATTGGCAATTGATGCCGGTCTTGATATTCTGGTGATCCAGGGTACGGTGGTCAGTGCCGAGCATGTATCAAAGACAAAAGCGCCGCTTGATTTGAAAAAATTCATCCCCGAATGTCCAATTCCGGTGATAGTAGGCGGTTGTGCATCGTATTCTACCTCTCTTCACCTGATGCGGACAGGAGCAATTGGGGTTCTTGTTGGTGTCGGTCCGGGAGCAGCGTGCACCACAAGACAGGTGCTTGGAATAGGTGTACCCCAGGCTACCGCTATCGCGGATGCTTCAGCAGCCAGAATAAGACACCTGGAAGAAACAGGAGAATATGCGCTCGTGATTGCAGATGGGGGTATGCGTACCGGAGGTGATATTGCAAAAGCCATTGCCTGCGGCGCTGACCTGGTAATGATAGGTTCTCCGCTTTCAAGAGCCAGGGAAGCTCCTGGCAGAGGTTATCACTGGGGTATGGCCACATTCCATCCCGATCTTCCCAGAGGTACCAGAATCAAAACAGATGCAGTGGCAAGCCTGGAGGAAATATTGGTAGGACCAGCTTTTGAGAACGACGGTACTTTAAATCTATTCGGGGCGCTGAGGACCTCGATGGCTACCTGTGGATACGAAAACATCAAAGATTTTCAAAAAGCCGAGGTAATTGTGGCGCCCTCCATCAAAACCGAAGGTAAACTCCAGCAGCAGCAGCAGAAAGTGGGTATGGGATCATAGTATGGATAAGGATTTTAGCAGGGATAATAATATGGACAGCGTACTCGTAATAGATTTTGGCGGACAATACAGCCAGCTGATTGCAAGAAGAATCAGGGAACTAAGGGTTTATTCCGAACTTATTCCTTATGATACCGATATCCAGAAGATAAAAGAAAAGAAACCATGCGGTCTGATACTTTCCGGTTCTCCATACAGCACTCTGTCGGAAAGTAAAAAGGTCCCGGTTGTGAGTAAAGAAATTTATTCGCTGGGTATCCCCATTCTTGGAATTTGTTTCGGGATGCAGATAACAGCAAGATTGTTTGGCGGAGAGGTATCTACAAGTGGATATAACGAATACGGAAAGACAAAGATAAAACTGAATTTAAAATCTGCTCTTTTTAAAGATTTGAAACCTGTAGAAACATGCTGGATGAGCCATAAAGATAGTGTGGCTAAGATTCCACCGGGATTTGGCATAATAGCTTCCACTTCCAATCTTCCTGTAGCAGGTATGGAAGAGCCTGAAAAAAAAATATATGGAATACAATTTCATCCTGAAGTAATGCATACTCCATCCGGAATGGATATACTCAAGAATTTTCTCTTCGATATTTGCGGGTGTACACCTACATGGACCATGGTCTCGATTATCGAAAAGCAAATAGAAGAAATAAAAGAAAAAGTAAAAGACGGAAGAGTCGTATGTGGATTGAGCGGAGGAGTGGATTCTTCGGTTGCGGCTGTCCTGGTGAATAAAGCTGTAGGTGATAAACTTACATGTATTTTTGTCGACCATGGCCTTCTCCGGAAAGGAGAAGCGGAAAAAGTCATAGAAACCTTCAGGGAGAATTTTAAAATCAATCTTATTCATATAAATGCTGCCGAAAGGTTCCTGAGTAAACTAAAGGGAGTATCCGATCCCGAAAGCAAAAGGAAAATAATCGGTAAAGAATTCATAGCGATATTTGAAGAAGAAGCATCAAAGATAATGGATGCGCATTACCTTGTTCAGGGAACGCTGTATTCCGATGTCATAGAAAGCGGTACAAGGGATGCGGCGAGGATAAAATCACATCATAATGTCGGCGGCCTTCCGGATGATATGAAAATTAAATTGATCGAACCCTTAAGGTTATTATTCAAAGATGAAATAAGAAAGATAGGAATAGAACTGGGTCTTCCGGATGAAATAGTATGGAGGCAGCCTTTTCCCGGTCCTGGCCTGGCAATAAGAATAATTGGAGATGTCACGGAAGAAAAAATAAAAATACTTCAGGATGCCGACGAGATAGTGGTGGAGGAAATAAAAAGAGCTGGATTGTATAAGAAAATCTGGCAGTCTTTTGCCGTTCTCCCCAGCATCAAAAGCGTGGGAGTAATGGGGGATGAGAGAACGTATGAATACCCGATTATAATAAGGGCAGTGGGCAGCACTGATGCCATGACTGCCGATTGGGTAAGGCTGCCACATAAAGTTTTGGAAAGAATGAGCACGAGAATAGTAAATGAGGTTGAAGGAGTAAACAGAGTGGTATATGATATAAGCTCCAAACCGCCAAGCACTATAGAATGGGAGTAGAGGAAAATTAAAAAGTGTCAAAGGAGTATTGATGGAAAACGATTTTAAAGAAAAGTTAAGTAAATACAGGGAAGAGATCAATGAAATCGATAAAAATATCGTAAATTATTTAAATAAAAGGGCGGAAGTGGTGTTGAAAATAAAAAGGTTAAAAGAAGATAAAAGCGTACCGTTATATGATGCAAAAAGAGAAGAAGAATTGTTTAACAATGTCGTCAAATACAATAAAGGGCCTTTATACAATGACAACATCGTGCAGATTTTCGAAAGTATATTAAGAAATGTGCAGGTTCTGGAAAAAGACGAGAGTCTTTGAGTTAAAGTTTAATTTTTAACCGTATTTTAAAAAGTATCTGAAGTGAAGTATCTAAAGTGAATTTTCATATATCTTAAAAAATATAATAAATGGAAGATAAAAAAGAAAAACAAAAAAAAGCCGGAGACAGTATAAAATTGATCGAAGACGGTTATATTACTGTAATCGCAGGTCCCTGCGCGATTGAAAGCTGGGATCAATTGGATGCTATTGCAAAAGTCGTAAAGGATATTGGGCTTTCATTTTTACGCGGAGGAGCCTATAAGCCCAGAACATCTCCATACAGTTTTCAGGGATTAAAAGAAGAAGGCTTAAAGTACCTTAAGGAAATAAAAGCCAGATACGGCCTTATGACGGTAACGGAGGTCACCGATACGGAGCATGTCGATATCGTGGCAGACAGTGTGGATGTACTTCAAATAGGCACCAGGAATATGTCTAACTTCGCTCTGCTTGAGAAAGTTGGTAGAGTGGCAAATGAAAAAAATAAAAAAGTCATTCTTAAAAGAGGATGGGCATCATCGATAAAGGAATGGTTGCTGGCAGTCGAATATATTACATCAAGAGGAGACACGGAAGTAGTGTTATGCGAAAGAGGGATAAGGACATTTGAGACTGATACCAGGTTTACGCTGGACCTCTCGGCAGTTCCGGTCATCAAGAAACTGAGTAAACTTCCCATTATTGTCGATCCTTCTCATGCCGTCGGGCAAAGCGACCTGGTTATTCCTATGAGTAGGGCTGCAGTTGCGGTAGGGGCGGATGGCCTTATGGTCGAAGCTCACAATAATCCTTCAAAGGCACTCTGTGACGGTCAGCAGTCTTTGAATGCGAAAGAACTTGTAGAATTGATAAGGCAATTAAAAAATATTGCCGGTGTCATCGGAAAGAAAATAAGATAAGTTGATGAAACTTGGAACTAGAAAAGTATTTAAATCCCCAGCAAATTAAAGCCGTAAAAAGTACCGAAAAGCCGCTTCTGGTTATTGCAGGCGCAGGAAGTGGAAAAACAAGAGTACTTACCTACAGAATTGCTTATCTGATCAAAAACAAAGGAGTAGATCCCTTCAATATTCTTGCCATTACTTTTACCAATAAAGCTGCAAGGGAAATGAAACGAAGGGTGATCGAATTAGTCGGAAGGGTTGGCGAGTATATGTGGGTAAGCACCTTTCATTCGTTCTGCGCCAGACTTCTCCGTTACGAGATCCATCACCTGGGCATGTCCGGAAATTATGTGATTTACGATGATGACGACTCTGTAAGCCTGGTATCAAAAGTTGAAAAAGAACTTGATATAGACATCAAAAGATTTCCTCCAAAAGCGGTGTTGTCTGTCATCAGCGATGCAAAAAACAGGTTAATCGATTATGAGACTTTTTCAAAGAATGCATCCGATTATTTCGAAAAAATAGCAGCAAAGATCTACCGTCTTTATCAGGAAAGACTCTTTGAAGCAAACGCTCTTGATTTCGATGATCTCTTGATGTTTACCGTCAATATTTTTGAAATGTTTCCTGAAGTAAAAAAGAAATACCAGGAAAAATTCAAATATATTCTTGTAGATGAGTTCCAGGATACGAATATTGCCCAGAATGAGCTTGTCATGCTGCTCTCGGAAGAACACAAAAGGATTTGTGTGGTTGGAGATGAGGACCAGAATATTTACAGCTGGCGGGGAGCCGAAATAAAAAATATTACTGATTTCGATAAACATTTTGATGATACGGTGGTCATAAAACTGGAGCAAAATTACCGCTCCACCCAGAATATTCTTAATGCCGCAAATTATATAATAAAAAACAATGAGAACAGAAAACCAAAAAAACTCTGGACCGAGAATCCTGAAGGGGACATGGTTTCGAAATATATGGCTCTGGATGAAAAAGCGGAGGTTGATTTTGTAGTCAGGAAAATAGAAAAATATATGGAAGAAAAAAGTAAACGGTACCGGGATTTTGCTATTTTCTACAGGACCAATGCTCAGTCCAGGGCCGTGGAAGAATACCTTGTAAGGCGGAACATACCTTATAAGATTTATGGGGGTCTGCGGTTTTATGATAGAAAAGAAATAAAAGACATGCTTGCTTATATGAAGCTTATCGCAAATCCCAGGGATGTGGTAAGTCTCGTCAGGATAGTTAATGTTCCCAGGCGTAAGATCGGCAAATCTACAATAGCAGTCATAGAAAAATATGCTCAGAGGAAAAATATCACTTTCTGTGAAGCTTTTTATAGAAATGATGAAATTCGGCTATTGAGCAAGACTACAAAGGAAAAAATAAATAAATTCATTTCGCTTATTGCGGAATTCAGAAATTATTCGATTGATCATGGAGTAAGCGAGGTATTGAAGAGGATCTGGGAAAAAACGGGTTATATAAAGGAACTTGAGCTGGAAAATACGATAGAGGCTTTGAACAGAATAGATAACTTGAGAGAACTTTTAACGGTCACTAAAGAGTATGAAGAAAAATCCGAAGCTTTAGATGCAGCTGAAAGTTTATTTAAAGAACCTAAAGATACTCGTACAGAGAATGAAGAAGGCACTGCCGGCGCCACTGATTTATACAATCTGGATGGGTTTCTGGAAGAAGTGTCGCTTCTAACCGACATTGATAATTATGATGAGAGCACCGATGGTCTTATCCTGATGACCCTTCATAATGCCAAAGGTCTGGAGTTTCCGGTTGTATTTATTATTGGAATGGAGGAGGGAATTTTCCCACATTCAAGAAGTATGAGCAGTGTGGAGCAAGTCGAGGAAGAAAGAAGGCTCTGCTATGTGGGAATTACCCGGGCCAGGGAAAAAGTATTTTTATCTTCTGCGCAGTTACACAGTATTTATGGAGACACCGGTTTTAGAAATGTTTCCCGCTTTATAAATGAAATAAGCGAAGATCTTTTAATAGACGAAAATAAAATCGAATCCGAGAATATAAAGCAAAGTATCTCGAAGGGTGGAGATAATGGATACGGGGGAAAATGCAGTTATAAAAAAGGTGATCTGATAGAGCATAAATACTGGGGACAGGGCAGTGTTTTAAGAGTGAAGAAGTTGGCTGACGACTGCGAGCTTGATGTAATGTTTAATCAGGCCGGGTTGAGACACCTGCTTGTAAGTTTTGCCCCCATAAAAAAGATTAATTGACCCTGAGTTATTTTAGGTTTTCTGGATTTAATCCTTTTAGTTTTGGTATCACAAACCTTCCGTCTTTTCTTATCAGGACACCGTCGAAATGTATTTCTCCGCCTCCATGCTCGGGTGTCTGGATATTTACAAGATCCCAGTGTATTGCGGAATCATTGCCATTCGATGCTTCTTTATAACATTTTCCGGGTGTGAAGTGGAAGCTTCCCATGATTTTCTCATCGAATAATGTGTCCTTCATAGGATAGGTAATATAGGGATTGACACCGATGGCAAATTCCCCGATGTATCTGGCTCCTTTGTCCGTATCAAAAACCTTATTTATCCTCTCGGTATCATTGGAAGAAGCTTCGATGATCCTGCCATCTTTAAATTTAAGTTTAATGTTTTCATAGGTAACACCCTGATAAACAGCAGGGCAATTAAAAGCAAGTTTTCCGTTTACGGAAGGTTTTACCGGAGCAGTAAATACCTCTCCATCAGGTATATTGAATTCGCCGGCACATTTTATGGCAGGAATATCTTTTATAGAGAAGGTAAGATCCGTGTCTTTACCGGTTATATGAACCCTGTCTGTTTTGTTCATGAGTTCTACCAGGTTATCCATTGCTTTTGACATCTTGCCATAATCCATATTGCACACATCGAAATAAAAATCTTCAAAGGCTTCCATACTGGTATTTGCCAGTTGAGCCATTGATTTGTTAGGATATCGCAGGACCACCCATTTGGAGTTATTTATTCTAATATTGTTTATTGTTTCTATATAATATTTCATATATTCTGCCATTCTGTCGGGTGCAATGTCGCTTAATTCGCTTATATTGTCACTGGCTCTTATTCCTATAAAAGCGGCCATTTCTTTCATCCTGGCAAGTTCATACTTTGCCATGGATTTCAATTGCTCCATAGTGGTCTCTTTGAGAATTTCCCTTATAACGCTGTAATCCTTTAAATCCGTAAAAGGCAATCCTCCGGCTTTATATACTTCATTTATAACAGCCCTCACCAGTGGTAATGCGGAACTTCCCACACTCTCCACTAAAACTTTTTCTCCCTTTTGCACTCTACAGGAATAATTTACCAGAGTTTTTGCAAGCTTTTTTATTCTTGGATCCATTCAACCACCTTTTTTATTAGAATCGATTGTTTATTTTCTTAAATTTATTAGAAGTAATTATACAGCAAACGATTGTACAGTAAAAATCTTTAAGTGATATAATCAAAACTACCCTTAAAAAAGGAGGTAAAAATTAGATACGTTAAGTTGGGGAATTCACAAATAGAAGTTTCCGTAATTGGATTGGGTGCGTGGGCAATTGGTGGAAAATGGTGGGGAGGTGCGGATGAAAAGGAATCAGTAGAAGCTATTCAGGCTTCTATTGACTCTGGAATAAACTTCATTGATACGGCGCCGGTATATGGGCAGGGTCTTTCGGAAAGACTCATTGAAAAGGCTCTGAGAGGAAGAAGAGATAAAGTCATAATAGCAACCAAATGCGGGCTAAGGTGGGATTTGAAAAAAGGTTTTTATTTTTTTGACTATGCTCCCGGTGTTCCGATATATAGATATCTTGGCAGAGAATCTCTGGAGCATGAGCTTGACCAGAGCCTGAAGAGGCTTGGAACTGATTATATAGACCTGTACCAGAGCCACTGGCAGGATCCGACGACACCTATCTCCGAAACAATGGAAGTGTTCCTGAAAATGAAGGAGAAAGGAAAGATAAGGGCGATAGGGGTAAGTAACGCAACGCTTGATGAGATAAAGGAATATGCCAGATATGGTATTATAGATTCTGATCAGGAAAAGTACAATGCGATAGATAGAGGTGTTGAATCAGAACTTCTGCCCTGGTGTGAAAAAAATAATGTTTCCATGCTTTCGTACAGCTCTATGTCAAGGGGGTTGCTCACTGGAAAAATATCACCGGATAGAAAATTCAAGAGCGGCGATTCAAGGCTTGATGATCCAAGATATTCCGCAGAAAACATAAAAAAAGTCAATAAACTACTAAAAAACCATTTGAAAACTGTTGCGGAAAAATATAATGCTTCTTACGGGCATATAGTAACCGCCTGGCTGCTTAAAAGTCCAAAAGTCATCGCACTTTGCGGAGCAAGAAATAAGAATCAGGCTATAGAAAATGCCAGAGCAGGCAATATAGAACTGGATGGAGACGACTTAAAAAAGGTGGATGATTTTATAAAAGAATATGATACGAATCCCCTATAAAAAGAACTTATTTAATGTTATTTTCAAACTGGCTATAATATAGTTTTGCATAGAAACCGTTCTTGGCCAGTAATTCCTGATGATTTCCCTGCTCTACAATATCACCATTGTCCATTACAAGAATTAAATCGGCATTACGAATTGTGCTGAGTCTGTGGGCAATAACAAAACTTGTATGGTTATTCATCAAATTATCCATGACCTTCTGGATGAGCTGCTCTGTACGCGTATCAACAGAGCTTGTTGCTTCATCAAGGATAAGAATTTTCGGATTTGCAAGAATTGCCCTTGCAATTGTAAGAAGCTGTTTTTGGCCCTCTGATATATTGGAAGTTTCCTCATTAAGTTCCATATTGTAGCCATTCGGCAGAGTATGAACAAAATGGTCGATATGTGCGATTTTTGCACTTTCAATTACTTCTTCGTCCTTCGCATCCTGGTGACCGTATCTGATATTTTCCATAATTGTACCGTTGTAAAGCCATGTATCCTGTAAAACCATACCAAATATGGCCCTCAGGTCCTTGCGGGTAAAATTTTTAATATTTTTTCCATCTATCAGGATAGTGCCGTCATTTACATCATAGAAGCGCATAAGCAGCTTAACCATGGTGGTCTTTCCCGCCCCGGTCGGACCGACTATGGCGATCTTCTGGCCAGGTTTAACATTAGCGGAAAAGCTTTTTATGATGATCTGGTCAGGATTATATCCAAAATGAACGTTTTTAAATTCAACATTGCCAGAAACAGAATCAAGCTTGACGGGAGTACTTGTTTCAGGTACTTCTTCCTTCTCTTCCAGAAAATCAAATACACGCTCTGCTGAAGCGGCGGTCTGCTGAAGAACGTTTGAAATATTAGCAAGTTGTGATATTGGCTGCATGAATGATCGGACATATAGAATAAATGCCAGAATGTCACCGATTGCCAGCTTGCCTTGAACTGCTAGCCATCCACCCAGTACGCATACTGCCACATAACCGAGATTTCCGACAAAAAATGTTACGGGCATCATCATACCGGACAAAAATTGTGATTTCCATGCTGCGCCATAGAGGACATTATTATAGCTGTCAAACTTCTCGGCACTTTTTTCCTCTCCGTTAAAGGCTCTCATTACATTGTGTCCGCCGTACATCTCTTCAACATGGCCATTAACGTGTCCCAGATAATCCTGCTGCTGTTTGAAGTATTTTTGAGATCTTTTAACGACAGCCAATATGATTATAAGAGAAAGAGGAATGATTAAAAGTGCCACAAGTGTCATAATCCAGCTTATCGTCAACATCATTATCAGCACACCCAGAACTGTGACAACTGATGTAATGATTTGTGTCAGGCTCTGGTTGAGAGTCTGGCCCACAGTGTCAACATCATTGGTCACACGTGAAAGCACTTCACCATGACTTGTACCATCAAAGTATTTAAACGGCATACGGTTGATTTTTTGAGATATATCTTTTCTGAAACGGTATGTTATTTTCATTGATACACTTGACATGATCCAGCCCTGGATATATGAAAATAACGCTGAAATCACATATAGACCTACCGAAATCAGGATAATGTTTCCTATATATCCGAAATCTATACCGCTTCCTGTTCCGGTTATTTCACCCATTATGCCTTCAAATAGTCTGGTTGTGGCTTTACCGATAATTTTTGGTCCAACTATGGCAAATACTGTTGAAACTACGGCGAAAACCATTACCACTAATACTGCCACTTTGAATTCACTGATATATTTTATAAACTTGGCCATTGTGGCCTTAAAATTTCGGGGTTTTTCTCCCTGCATCTGAAAATGGCTGCCGGGGGGGCCAAAGCCCATAGGACCCCTGGGGCGTTGGCTTCCACCACGTTGACCGCCAAAGCCCATAGGACCTCTCGTATGTTTTTGCTGTGAATTTCTTTCCGTCTCTTCACTCATGCCAGTTCCTCCTTGCTAAGCTGTGACAGGGCAATTTCCCGGTAAGTATCGCAACTCTCCATTAGCTCCCTGTGAGTACCTTTACCTGCAATCTTGCCATCATCAAGAACAACAATCTGTTCGGCAGTCATAACTGTTCCCACACGCTGGGCAACAATAAGGACTGTACTTTGTCCGGAGTAGGATTTGAGTGCTTTACGAAGTGCAGAATCTGTTTTGAAGTCAAGTGCAGAAAAACAATCATCCAAAATAAGAATTTCAGGATTTTTGACAAGTGCGCGGGCAATTGAAAGCCTTTGATTTTGACCACCCGATACATTTTTTCCACCCTGTGAAATTTCCGATTCAAAACCCTCGGGTTTTTCGCTTATGAATTCCATTGCCTGTGCAACCTCTGCAGCTGCTCTTAACTTCTCTTCACTTGCATTTTCATCTGCAAATCGCAGGTTGCTTTCAATAGTGCCGCTGAAGAGTACACTCTTCTGAGAAACATATCCAATCTTATCCCGTAAATCATGTTGTTTGACTTCTCTTATATCAATACCATCAACAAGTATCTGTCCCTTGCTGATATCATAAAAACGCAGAATAAGGTTAACAAGTGATGATTTACCTGAACCGGTAGGTCCAATAAAGGCTGTTGTTTGTCCTGGCTTTGTTGCAAAATTTATATCATGCAGCACATCCTCATCTGCCCCGGGATATCTGAATGAAACGTTTCTGAACTCAACTACCCCATAGCTGGAGCCGTTAAAGTGCTTTGCCTTTTGGGGATCTCGAATGATAGCTTTGGTGTCCAATACATCGGCAACACGGCTGGCAGAAACTGAAGCCCTCGGCACCATTATGAACATTATAGACATCATCAGGAAGGCCATAACAATCATCATCGCATACTGCAAAAATGCCATCATATCACCAACCTGCATTTTAGATTGTGCCACCTGATGTGCGCCTACCCAGATAATAAGCAGGGAAAGGCCGTTCATTATAAGCATCATGACCGGCATCATTGAGACCATCACACGATTTATAAATAAATTTGTCTTTGTAAGATCGATGTTAGCCCTGTCAAAGCGATCTTCTTCAAACTTCTGT
>CAZYQD010000014.1:0-15953 GCA_964649405.1 uncultured Actinomycetota bacterium | reverse complement strand
GGAAATAAACTGCTTAAAAGCCTGGGGAGTATTATCCGTAAAAACATAAGAGAAGGTGTCGATCTCGGTTTCCGTTTCGGCGGAGACGAATTTATGATAATAATAAATCAGGCAGAGGGGAAAATTGCACAGGAAATTGCATGCAGGATAAGAGAAAAGTTCTTAAGATTAGACTGCCAGAATACTGACCTGAGTATGGGTATAGAATTTTATAAGGAAGGATGCAGTATTAAAAATTTTATGATAGAAGCAGATAAGAAAGTCTATATGGCCAAAAAATCCAATGAAAAAGTAATAGAATAATATACTTAAGGTTGTTTTAAAAATTAATTCATTTTAATATAATAGACTCCAATAAGAACGGGAGTCTATTATTATTTTAACGGCAATATCTACTTCGAAAAGCAAAAACAAAAGGGATTTATTGAATAAGTTTGCAAAAATAGTCTCATATATTTTTGACGGGTCATTTATTTCTATCCCTATTTTGCTCCTTATTTGTTTAATAGTCGTGGATAATAAACTCGAAGCTGTTGGCTGGGCTTTTCTCTGTCTTCTTTTTGGTGTGGTAATACCATATCTATATATAAGTTTTTTATATAAGAAAAAAGAAATAGATAGTATGCATATACCTAAAAAGGAAAACAGAATAAAACCTTTGCTCCTTACCTGTGCAAGTTATATAGTCTGTTTCATTATTCTATATGTACTGGGCGGCCCTATATTTTTAAAATCCATATTTGCTATAAGCATAGTATCCACTATTATTTTGACCGTCATAACGTATTTCTGGAAGATCAGTCTTCATACCAGCTGGATAACTTTTATAGTCATTACCTTTAATATTTTATTTGGCAGATGGATGCTGCTCATGATCCCTCTTATCCCTGTAATAGGATGGGCAAGGGTAAGAATAAAAGAACATACAATCAATCAAGTGATCTTCGGTATTGGAATCTCCACCATAACTACTTTTTTTATCTATCATAATTACGGATTGATCAATTTGTTTTAGGACAGGTATCCGGCTAAAGCTTAAAGATTAAAAGTTCGAAATAAATCTGTGAAACCAGTAGGACCCAAATAGTTCTATTGATGAAAGGGCAATAGCTATTATAGAAGGTAATATCAGGTACTTGCTGGCAAGTCTCGTTGCTTTTTGTGAAAATGGTGGAACCAGTAATACAAGCACCATATTGATAAAATAAAAAGTAAAGAAGATAGAAAAGGTAACAAAATAGTAATAAAAACGACCCGCAAAATCTAACCTGATCAGGGTAACAGCAATGAATGCCGCAATTATAAGGATGTAAATCATGAATTCACCCGGTCTATTGAATATTCTTTTCGCTTTCGACTGTCTGTAATATTGAAAAGTAAAAATTGGATAAAGTATTATCATTATCGATGATCCCCACAGAAAACCGGTTATAAATCTTAAATTATTATTAGTCTCATACAATCCAAAATTTGAAGCGATACCATCGATCACGGCGGATAGAAAAAATAGTCCAAGGATCACAAGGACATAAAGGGGTGGAAGGCCATTTTCTTTTTTCCTGTATATTATAAATAAAAAAACGGCTGTGATGATAAACCCTGTATAAATACCGCTGCATCTCGAACAAATCGGCAGGATAATACCGCCTATTATTAAGCTTCTCGAAGGAAGTTGGTGGCAGACAGAAAAGCCGATTATTTCTATAAATGAATCAAACATTTTTAGTTTTCTATTCCTTTAAACCTTTTCCAATTTTAATAAAATTATAGTTTTAAATCTATAATATTGATAGAATTAACCTTATATTTTTTGTCCGTGAGCAGCCGGGAAAGGAATATTCTTATGACATATGATTTTCATACTCATACATTTTTGTCTGATGGTAATAACAGCCCAATCGAGCTTGTCAGATTTGCAGTTGTCTATGGATACCGGTGTATAGCCCTGACTGACCATGGAAGCTATTCGAATCTTGATTTTATCATTTCAAGATTAAAGAAAGACTGCGAGCTTGCAGAGAAGTACTGGGATATAAATGCGATTCCGGGGGTAGAACTGACCAATGTACCCTCAAAAAGTATAGATGATATGGCAAGAGCAGCAAGAGAACTGGGAGCAAAAATAGTTGCGGTGCACGGAGAGAGTATTGTTGAAAATGTAGAACCGGGCACAAACCTTGAAGCAGTTAAATCGAAATATGTAGATTTCCTGGCACATCCGGGTATTTTAAAATTAGAGGAAGCAAAACTTGCGGCTTCAAGTGGTATTTTTATTGAAATTTCCTCCAGGGTTGGTCACAGCCTTACCAACGGTCTGGTTGCAAGCATCGGCAGAGAAGCAGGGGTCAAGTTTTTAATAAATAGTGATGCTCACAGCCATAGTGATTTATTTAATTCCGGGATGCAGGAAAAGATTGGTCTGGGCTCGGGTCTCGGGAAAGATGAAATAAAAGAAATCGCTAGTAAAAATTGTATGGAATTAATAAAGAGAATAGGGTGAAATTTAAAGTCTGGTTTTATAACAACTGTTCGAGCTAAAACAGGTGTCTTCTATTACTATAATCTATCCATACTTCCGGTTCTGTATCCTTCGAGGTCCAGAGTGATATATTCGAATTCCAGCTTTTTTAATCTCTTGATTATCTTTTCTATGATATCAGGTTGAAGCATTCCGGGGATTTCATCTTTTTCTATTTCTATTCTGGCTATAGGATAGTGATATCTTACCCTTACCTGTCTGAAGCCCAGGGAGTAAAGAAAATCTTCGGCTTTTTCGATCTTTTTTAACACGGGTATCGATATTTTTTCTCCGTATGGTAATCTGGATGCCAGACATGAAAGATCCTGCTTGTTCCAGGTCGGCAGGTTTAATTGCCTGGAATACTGCCTTATTTCTTCTTTTGTCAGGCAGGCTTCAGCCAGGGGACTTCTTATTCCCAGTTCCTTCAGTGCTTTTAGTCCCGGGCGATATTTACTCAAATCATCATAATTGGTGCCATCGGCGACAATATTGAATTCATATTTATTCTTTACGGATATTAATTTCAAGAAAAGTTCTTTTTTGCAGAAATAACATCTATTTTTCTGGTTATTCATGAATTCCTTTATTTCCAGTTCATCCGTGCTTATGATTATATGTCTGCAGTTCAATCTCTTTGCAATTGCCTTTGCTTCCTTTAATTCCCTCCCGGGATAGGTAGGCGATTTGGCGGTCGCTGCAATTACTTTTATCCCGAGAGAGTGCGCAGCGGCAGCAAGAAGGAAGCTGCTGTCGGCTCCTCCGGAAAATGCTATGACCACGGAATCCATTTCTTTTATTATTTCCTTTAATTTGATAAATTTTTTGTTTGAGATCATGCTTTTTCTGTTGTACAAAATTATCAATTTTTAATTGAGATATAAAAAAAGTATATAAAAAACTGTATTTTTGCAATAGTCTTAGTAAAATAATATCCTGAAGTTAAAAATATTGCATATTTAATCTATTGGAAGCATATCGGATTTAAAGGATGTGTATCATGGATAAAGGCAGTGTAGAAAAAGTTTTATATATTGATTGTTTTTCGGGAATCAGCGGCGATATGATGGCAGGCGCATTATGTGATCTGGGGCTGGATCTTAATTTTTTAAGAAACGAACTAAAAAAAATAGATATTGCCGGATATGAAATAGATTGCAAAGAAATAAAGGTAGGTTCCATAAAAACAAAAAAGTTTTATGTCGATGTAACCGGATCACAGCCATACCGGAATTTTGAGGACATCAAGAAAATGATCGGCGAAAGCAGCCTTGATAAAGAAGTAAAAAAAATATCTCTGGATATTTTTCATCTGATTGCAGAAGCAGAAGCGGCAGTGCATGATTATGATATAAGCAAGATACATTTTCATGAAGTCGGGGCAGTAGATTCCATAGTCGATATCGTAAGTACGGCGATAGGTTTAAGGTCTTTAAAAATTGGATCATTTTACAGCAGTAATGTCCCGCTTGGCAGTGGTTTTGTCAAGAGTTCGCATGGTAAATTACCCGTACCTGCACCTGCTACCCTCGAAATATTAAAAAAAATCCCGGTTTATGGAGGTAATTTTGATTTCGAAGTGACGACTCCTACAGGTGCCGCAATAATCAAAACTCTTGCAGTAAAGTTTGGTGGAATTCCTGATATGGAGATTGAAAAAATCGGGTATGGAGCAGGAAGCAAACTAAAAAAAGAATCCCCGAATGTTTTAAGGCTTTTGATGGGAGCAGCGACAGATAAAATCGGACCCTGTGAAGAAAATCTGATCGTACTTTCTGCTAATATCGATGACAGCACTCCGGAGATCATGGGTTATCTGCAGGAAACTTTGCTTAAAGGCAGAGCACTGGATGTATGGATCGAGCTCATCTATATGAAGAAAAACAGACCTGCTTTTAAATTATGTGTTCTCTGTGATAGAGAATCGGAGCGCGAAATAATCGATAAAATATTCTCAGAGTCCACAACTCTGGGAATCAGAAGAGAAGAAGTTAAAAGGTATTCAGTTGGCAGAGAAATCAAAACAATAAAATTGCCTTATGGCGAGGTCCAGGTTAAAACTGGTATTTACAGAGGGGAAAAAGTAAATATTTCACCTGAATTCGAGTCATGCAGTAAACTGGCAGAAAAAACAGGAAAGCCCCTGAAGGAAATATATCAGGACGTTATCTTATTTTTTTCAAAGAGATAGTATCTTAGTATTTCCTGCAAAACGGCAACGGTCGGTACAGCAATTAAAAGACCCCATATGCCAAATAATGCACCTCCGGCCAATAGTGAAAAGATTATAATACCGGGGTGAACCCCTACCTGATACTTCATTATATTCGGAGAAATGACATAATTATCCAATTGCTGAATAGCTATGAAAAGCAGGATCACAAGTAAAGCTCTGAGCGGCGAGATAAATAGTGCAGCTAGTGCCGCAGGCACAGCTCCTAATATAGGGCCAAGAAGTGGTATTATATTGAGCAGCCCTGCAATAAAACCAAGAAGTATTGCAAAGTCTACCTTTAATATCAATAGCACAATGGTGCATAATACTCCGACGATAATGGATACCAGAATTTGTCCTCTTACATACCTTCCGGCGACTTTATTGATCTTATCCAAAATAATAGCCATTTGATTTTTGAACCTTCTTGGCGTTACTTTTATAAATATGTTTTTTATTTTCTCGGAATTGGTAAGTATATATGCTCCCAGGATCGGCCCCACCAAGAGATAAAGAACTATATTAAGTACCGACCTGCCCAGAATAGTGGCCCTTTGAAAAATATTAATTCCTTCCAAATTGATCCTGGATATAAAATACTGAGTAATAGCAGTGGTGTCCTTTGGCAGTATTTCTTTGCCAATCAGATTTTCGATGTACTGGATGATTCTGCTGTTTTGGAGGAAATCATTTGTGACCTTCGTGAAATTCTCCATGTATGTAGGAAATTCATCTATGAATGTCCTGAATTGATCGGTTATTACAGGTATAATAAAGAAAAACATGGTAAAAATAACACCGATAAAGATGATATAAGTTATAGCGACTGCGAATATTCTCCGCATTTTTCTTTGCAGCAGGGTAACGACAGGAGCCAGTAGATAAGCGATGGCCGCCGCAATGATCACCGGTATGATGGCTATTCTTATAAGATATATGACATAAAAGAAAAGCGCGGCAATCAAAAGAAATCCGATTATTGACCAGGAGAAGATTCCTATATTTTTTATTTTTTTTATGTCGTCTGGAGGTTTTAAAAATCTCATTGAGGTTATTATATTATATTTTTTAAAAAAATATAATTTATTAGTAAGTGAGGGTGAAGCAAAGGATCTTTTTCGTTTTTGACTTATCGGATGATTTAAAATAGAATATTTATCTTCTAAAATAACTTCAAGATCGAAGGGTAAATAGCTATGAATTATGGTTACTTTGACGATAAAAACAAGGAATATGTAATTACAAATCCCAGAACACCCGTTAAATGGATCAATTATATAGGAACCTTGAAATTCGGAGGTTTTGTGGATCATACCGGGGGTGCTTTGATATGCAAAGGGGATCCATCTCTTAACAGGATCGTTAAATATATTCAGCAAATACCCTCATCCGATTTTAAAGGTGAGACATTATATCTGCGGTTAAGACAGGGAGAAAATTATAAATTGTTTTCTCCTTTTTTTGTTCCCACACTGGATCAATACGATCTCTATGAGTGCCATGTCGGACTTGGTTATAACCGTATAATCTCCGAATTCTACGGTATCAGGACAGAGTGTACAATATTTGTCCCCATTGATGATTTAAGGGAGATCAGAGAAATAAAGATAACCAATAAGACAGGCAAAGAAATTGAACTCGATGCAATCAGTGTTGTGGAATATACACACTTTGATGCTGCAAAACAGTTTAATAATGCCGATTGGGTTCCGCAGACGATGCAGTCCCGATGTATCCGGGAAGAAAAGGGACTTATGACCCTCCTGCAGTATGCTTTTATGCGCAGGGAGACCAATGTTAACTTTTTTACCTCGAATCTTCCGGTTTCTTCTTTCGAATCGGACAGAAAACGATTTCTTGGAGATAATGAATATGGTAAATGGTCCAATCCGCTTTCTCTTCAAAAAAAAGAGCTTGGCAGTTATGAAGCGCATCGTGGTGATAACATTGGTGCTCTTCTGCACCATCTGGGTAGTTTTAAACCCGGCCAGTCAAAAAGCTTGATCACTCAACTGGGGCAGGAACAGAGTTTCGGAAAAGCCCGCAGCGGTATCGAGAAGTATAGAGATCCGGATACTGTCAAGAAAGCATGTAACGAATTGTATGGCTCATGGGAAGAGTTTCTATCAAGAATGCAGGTGGAGACACCCGATCCGGCACTGAACAGCATGCTGAATATTCATAATCCACGGCAGTGTTATGTTACTAAAAACTGGTCACGTTATCTTTCATATTATCAGCTGGGTATAGGTACCAGGGGTATCGGTTTTCGCGACAGCTGCCAGGATCTGATGGGAGTGATCAGTCATATACCTGAAGAATCCAAAGAACTACTAAAAAAAATAATGATGGTCCAAAGAACGAATGGTAGCGCAATGCACAGTTTTAACCCTTTGACCATGGAAGGATCAAAAGGAGAAACGGGTGATTGGCCGGACAGGCCGCAATATTATGGTGATGACCATCTATGGATAGTCCTGGCCGTGATCACTTACCTGAAAGAAACAGGAGATATGAAATTTTTGGAAGAAATTATTCCTTATTATGATGAGAAAAAAGATAATCAATCCCGGGAGAGCGGAACGGTTCAGGATCACTTGAAAAGAGCTCTGGATTTTACAAAAAATGACAAGGGTAAGCACGGTCTTCCTCATCTCGGTTTTGCAGATTGGAACGACTCAGTTAATCTTAGAACAGGTGCGGAATCCCTATTTAATACTCATCTTTACGGTAAGGGCCTTCTCGAAATGATCGAACTTTGCCGCTATCTGGGGGACACTGCAGGTGTCATATTCTACCAGTCCGAGTATGATGAACTTAAAGATATGTTTGATCGGACAAGCTGGGACGGGGAATGGTACGTCCGTTATTTTGATTCGGACGGCACCCCCTTAGGGTCCAATAAGAACCGGGATGGAAAGATATACATCAACGCTCAGCCATGGCCATTGATTTCCGGAATGGCAACTCTCGAAAATGCCAAAAAAGCACTTGACTCGCTGAACAGACTTCTTAATACCTCCAAAGGAATCAAAATCAGCTGGCCCGGATTTGATGGTTATGACCGGAACAAAGGTGGGGTCACTACATATCCACCGGGAGCAAAGGAAAACGGCGGCATTTTTCTGCACACAAATCCATGGGCAGTGATTGCAGAAACCATTATGGGAAACGGAGAACGGGCTTATGAGTATTACAGTCAGATAAATCCGGCTGCCAAAAACGATATTATAGAAGAGTATGAATGTGAACCTTACGTTTACGCCCAGAATATTTTGAGTGATGAACACCCTCAGTTTGGTCTTGGGCGAAACAGCTGGCTTACCGGAACAGCTTCCTGGATGTATCAGGCAGGCACAGGATTTATACTTGGCATAAGGCCTGATTACAGGGGTCTTATAATCGATCCATGCATCCCAAAAAAATGGGATGGCTTTAAAGTGACACGCAAGTACAAGAACGCAATTTATGAGATCGAAGTAAAAAATCCGGGACATAAGAATAAGGGTGTATATCTGCTTGGGGTTGACGGCAGGGAAATAACAGGCAATATAGCTCCTATTTTCAGTGATGGCAAAACCCACTTGATAACTGCAATCATAGAATAGTTTTATGCGGATCACCTTAAGGACTGAATTTGAGATAGACGTAAATTTACTGAACCAACAGATGTAATTAATTGAAGTAGCAGTTTAATTATGGTAAAGTTTAAATTCAAAAATAGTTAAAAAGAGGACTTTATAATAGGGAATCATATGCCGGAAGAATCCATAGCCGCTTATGTCAATAACATTATGGCTTTTGCTCTTTTTATAGTCATAATAACATTTATATTTGCTTTTCTTTTTTTATTGTCACGTGTTTTGGTCCGCAGGACAGGCAGCAGGAATACTGAGGAATCAAGAAAGGAATCTTTTATTCCTGAACCTTCAGGACTTTCTAAATATAACAGGGATCCATACAAGCGGAATAATATTTTTGTTCTGGCGGCAGTATTTATATTCCTGGCTATTTTTATTTTCTTTGTTTTTGCTGTTTTTAATTACAGCAGAGATCCGGTAATAGGTTTAAATCTATATTTAATAATCGGCATACTGATCTATCTTATCTTTGTGGTTGTGTGGCTGGTCAAATCGAAAATAATTAATTAGAGGTTATCCGGAATGTCTTCTCTTATAAAAAGCAATTTTAACATACTGGTCACGGGATTTGGTTGCTGCAAGCAGGAAATATTTGCAACCCAGAGTTCTTTATATGATATCCAGAGATTTGGAGTAAATTTTGTCAGTGTCCCGGAGGATGCCGATATACTGGTAGTCCAGGGTTTTTATAATAAAGAAGGCATAATCAGGATTTTAAATATCTATAATAGGATGAAAGATCCGAAAGGTATAATTACCGTGGGTAGCTGTGTTCTGAATGAAAACCTTTTCAATCTCGAGAGTGGGCTTATGAGTCAGTTCAGAGACAGGGTAATAATAAATATGCACATTCCTGGCTGCCCGCCCAGACCGGAGGCATTTATATATGCGATTTTAAGATTTCTGGGCAGAGGCATGCAATAAATAATTAATAACAAGTTTTTAGGTTTTATCTATAAAAATGACTGATAATATTTATAATAGAATTTATTCATCCTCAAGAACCGTTTTTTTGGAAGAAAAAGGCGAGAAACTTGAGTCTATTTTAAAGGATAAAATAAAGTATATTCATAAGGCAGGCCTTGATTTACTAATACTGGTATCAAAAAATAATTTATACCAGATAGTAAAAGAGTTAAAAGAAAATCCCGATCTTAAAGTAAATAGTTTCCAAAGCATAGCGGTGTTGAATAATAGTAAAAAAAGCTTTCTGATAATAAATCTTAAATCATTTGATAATGATTTTTCCGTTCTCTTGAAAATAGAGATATCTCAAAGAGAAATTGAAGAAGATTACAGGGAGATCATAGAAATACTGGTGAAATTTTTCAAGGCGGTCAAATTTTATAGACATAAAGGTAAGATAATCTCAGACAGCAGCGATATCAGGATCTTACCCCAAAGCATAGAAGGCCTGGATTGTTTTGATCTTGATATTTTGACGGATAACGATTTGATCAGGGAAGCCTATGTAAATATAGATATCGCAAGGATCATAGGCGAAAATTTTTATAAAGGTATGGAACTTTATAATCTTATTGCCTATATCAGCAGATTTGACTGGAAAGCAGGTATATTTCCTGAAGTTTGTCTCTGTGAAGCTTTCGAAGAGTTGCTGCAGTTAAAAGTGACCGAAAGAGCGCAGCATATAAGAATGCTTCTCTGTGAATTATATAGAATATCAAATCATATTTATTTCATTTCAAACATCTGTAATGTTTTGCAGCATGACATCGCTTACAATCTCTCTCTTCTGGAAAGAGAGAGAGTTCTAAGGATGATAGAGTCGATCACTGGTTCAAGAATCGTACCAAATTTTGTAAGGATTGGTGGAGTAAAGAAAGATATAAATGAGGAGATGCTGGCAAGCATCCGAAAAAATCTGCCGGTTTTATTTAAGAATATACGGAGAATCGAAAGAATAATGCTAAGTGACTTTCTGATTCTTGAAAGGTTACGGGACACCGGAACCGTCGATAAAGAAATCGCTCTGGAGTATGGTGTATCCGGACCAAATTTAAGAGCATCCGGTATCAGATATGATCATCGGAAAATCAAAGACTCTTTTTTCTATAAAGATTTATCATTTACAATACCGGTAGGGAAGTCCGGTGATTGCCTTGATAGGGTTTCGGTTAGATTCAACGAAATATTGCAATCTTTAAGGATAATAAATCAGATCATAAACAAATTCCCTGAAGGCAGCTTTATAAAGAAAATAAATATATCCCATCTGGAGTTTCAATCCAGCGAAATATCCTATGGCATTGAATGCCCCCATGGTCTTTTTAAGATCTATATGGAGGTCGATAAAAATAATATAGATTCTCTTGTTGTAAAAGGGCCTTCTCTTAACAGTCTTATTTTAAGCGAGGAAATACTAGCAGGTAATAAGATAGAAGATATCGATTTGATCCTTATGAGTCTGGATATAAGCCCTGGCGAGATAATAAGTACATGATAGAAAGATACTGATGTTAATTATTCTTAAAAAAGTTTTTTACATCCTTGCCCTGTTGCTTGTGAATTTATATATATGCGAGTATATAAATAATAAATTAACCGCGCGCATGGACCTCAGGAGAGGGTATAGGATCTCAGGAACAAAGGGCATTGGTTTTCCCCTTGTCAGATTTTTTAAATATATATCCAGGAGCGAGAAAATAAATATCTGGACTTTTTTTATCTTTTTACTCTCTCTGCTAATATGGAGCGTGGTTCCCATTACGGCAAATCTGGTTTTAATAGAATTGGATTACAGTATTCTGGTCGCACTGACATTTTATATAATGCTTATAATTTTATTATTTTTTAATTCAAGCAGGACCTCATATAGCGCAGCATATAGCGAATCCGGTAAAAGAACCTTGATCTTACTTTCTTTTTTGATACCTGCTTTGTTCAGCATTGCAAGTATCGTTTTAATAAATAAAACATTGAGTTTAAAAGAAATCGTAAATTCCCAGTACCAGTACTGGAACATAATTTTACAGCCCCTTGGCTTCATTGTATTCTTCATTTCAATATTTTTACAATTGAAGTTACTGGGTATTAGAGGGAAAAGCTATCTTTTGAGCGGGACCAATATTGGTAAAGAAGGAACCGGTTTAGGAAAGATCATCGAAAGACTTTCAATTTATATGATTGTTTTTTTCTTGATTATAATTTTAAATATCCTGTATCTTGGTGGCTGGCAGGGCATTTATATCATAAGAGGAGAGATAATACTTGCTATTAAGTTTTATATTATTTTTGTAATATTGTTAGTGATGGATAAAGCAATTGGCAGGATAGACAGTTATAGCCTGTTAGTCAGGATCAATTGGAAATTTTTGATTCCGGTATCAATTGTTAATTTTATAGTAACCTTTGGATTTTTCATTGCAAGGGATGTGTATAATTTAATTTGACACGAGGTAATTAATTAGATGCTTAGACTTATAAGAAATTTTTTTATTGTCTTTGGAAACATGTTCAGAAAACCACGGACCGTCATTTATCCTAAAGAAAGAATAATAATACCCGAGGGGAGCAGGGGTGTCCTTCATTTAAAAGTAGATCCGGATTCTCTGGAAGTTATCTGTAAAGGCTGCGGATCATGCAAAACAATCTGTCCGCAGGGATGTATAACGGTAAAAAGAAGGGCCGAGGTTAGGGGTAAAGAGGTCCTTGATGAATTTTGTCTGGACTTAAGCAAATGTATTTTTTGTGGAAACTGCGTTGAATTTTGTAAAATGCATGCAATTGACATGTCATATAAATATCAACTCGCAGAATTTGATAAAAAGAATTTGAGATTGGAAAAGATTGAACTGATAAAACCATCAGGTACAATCAGGGATTTCTGGTAAATAAAATTATGTCATTTACGAGCCAGTTAATAATAATAATAATACATTACACCAGTCTTCTTGGGCTGCTGATCTGTGGATTACTGTCACTTATTCATTCCGACAGAAGAAAAAAATTGCTGTTTTTGATTCTGGCCTTCCTTTTTGTAGGAATCTTAAGCTTTGTTTATTATTCCGGTATTCTGGTCTTAATAATCGGAGTTTTTGTTATTTTCTTTTTAGTTTCCTTATATTTATATGTCTTTCAGATAGAATTTTTTGGAATCAAGACTGACGAGGACCGGGATAGAAGAGATGATAATAAAATAAAAAAAACAATTGGAGGTATTATTCTTCCGGCTTTATTCTGCGCGGGTATTGGTTATTTATTCTATGTATATACATCAGATTTTCTGAAAGATGCAGTTTTAAGCGGGAACATTTATATTGTAGGTCCGGGTGATATCAACAAGCAATTTTTTATTGAATATAGTCCTATTCTGGTAATTGTTATTGCATCATTATTTATATCCTTTTTATGGTTCATCATGATTAGCAAGGATTAAGAGATGAATTTTCAATTTATTATATATTTTAGCTTACTGGTTTTTCTGATGGGAATATTCGGAATATTTTACAGCAGGGATATCATTTCGGTTTTTATTTCTTTTCAGTTTATTCTAATCTCTGCTGTTATAAATTTCCTGAGTTTTTCACAATTTTTATATCAGAGTTCATTATGGGATGAAATATTTATTATTTTCGGGATCGTGTCTATATATTTTCTGATGTTTTGCATCATCAGTTATTTTTATTTAAAACTCGATTTATTAGACAAGAAAGCCCTCAGTAGAGATTTTTTCATATTTAAGGTCGAAAGACACGACTGGTGGGGAGAGGATGAAATGTAAATTATGGATTTTTTAATAAATATCAGCGAAAAAATCAACCCTCTTCAAGGTGTAATGGTCCTATCCTTTGCGATTTTTGTTTCGTCTTTCTTTGTTATGTCCGAAAGACAGGCTGTTAAGAAGTTTATTATAACGCTTTTTTCGGTTTCTCTTATTCTGGCTTTTTATCTTAATATTTATAGTTTTATTTCTGCCGGTAATTTTTCGAATGCCCTTTTATCCTTTGAAAATCTGCAAATGATAGAAATAAGCATAATAATATTTTGTGCCCTGAATCTATTATTTTTTATTTCTACTTATTGCAGGGAAAGAAGGCATTTTATCAAAATACTAAGCATCTTTTTATTTTCTACCATATGTGCCATTTTTTTCGTGCTTGCAAAAAATTTTATTTTGATGTTTGTTACTCTGACTATATTCGTACTGGTCATATTTCAATTGATGACCGTCTTAAACTCTAAAACAGACAGGATCAAGCCTTACATAATGGGATTCTTTTTAAGACCGGTGCTGACGGTTATTTTATTCTTTTTTGGATTTTCTTTGTTTTATGGCGCAACGGATTTCAAGGATTTTAATCAGATCCTTCAGTCCGAATATATTTCAAATCCGTTGATTGCTTCAGGTTTGATCATTTTTATTGCTGCCGTTTATCTGCATTTATTCTTATTTCCTTTTCAGGGCTCATATGTCAGGCTTACCAGAAGAAACGAGTTATCATCGAATGCTCTTATATGGTTTTCGTATTTCCCGGTAGGGATTTTTATGTTGATGAAATTGGATGGACTACTGGGCTTTTTTATAGAAAATAATAACATATATGCTTACCTGCTTCTTGCAATAGCCTTTATTTGTATAACTGCAGGCAGTTTAGGAGCTTTTAAAACTAATAGCTTAAGAAGAATAATCTCATTTTTGTTTTTATTTTTTATAGGCGTTTTTATACTGAATATTTCCATGTTTTCTGCCGGAATCATTACAGGTACTTTGCTGTCCTGGTTCAATATAGGAAATATATTCCTCATAATATTCAGTTTCATACCCATTTATAGTATCTTCAGCAGTTTAGAAAAAAATACAAACAATGATTCTATTGATAGTATAAGGGGGCTGGGGAGGAGTAATATTTATCTGGGTATAAATTTGACGATAATATTTTTATCCTGGATTGGATTTGCCTATCATGTCGGACCTTTCATAAAATATTTTAGCGGTACAAATCTTCTGCAAATAAGTATCCTTAATTTGATGTTACTGATCGTGACGGCAATTGCTTTTTTATTTCTTTTAATCAATACATTTAGAATTGTAATCCAGTTTTTTAAAAAGCCTCTCAAGAGTGTCACAGAAAAAATCGTATTTCCCAGGTTTTTATATATTTATATCACTTTTTTCTCTCTTGTCATACTAGCTGCTGCTGTATGGGGTTTGCTAAAAATTTTGAATGTCGATATCGGGATAATGAATTTTGAAATAGCAGGATTTTAGTTTTTAATATCTCTAATTAATATCCCTGACTACTCTTAAGATCTTGGAAGAACGTAAAAAAAGATTTAACATTAAGCATTTTTTAATCATTATATTGTTTCTGGTTATAGTTATAGCTGTAATTGTAAGCGTAAATGAATTTTCCTTTAAAAAAGAGTATGAGCCTGGTACGGCACTTGCAGAACAATTACCAAGGTTCAGACTAATAGAAATGGATAATATAGGCATTACAGGAGATGCAGATAATGATGGGATAAATGACCAGAAGGATATTATGCTAGGTGCAAAAAAACAGCTCGAAAATCCTGCCAGAAATATTTTCCTCGAGGAGGACGAGACCAATTATTACCAGGGTGGAAATCCGCCTGAAAATCTGGCAGATTGTACCGATATAATAGCCAGAGCTTTTATAGAAGCAGGTTTTGATTTGAGAGAAATGGTAGATGAGGATATAAAAGATAACTTTAACGAGTATCCATTAAGAGAGATATGGGGACAAAGAGCCCGTGATCCAAATATCGATTATCGCAGGATCCAGAATCTTGAGATTTTCTTTAGAAGAAATGCAAGAGTTCTTGATATTTTATTAATTATTTCGGATGGCAGTAATTTGAATTATTGGCTTCCCGGAGACGTGGTCTTTTTTGATATGGATAGGGATGGATTTACCGACAATGTCGGAATTATCTCGGATAATACCACCAGAGAAGGAATTCCTAAAATCATTTATAATTATATTGATCCGGGATATACGGTTGAAAGAAATATTTTAAAAGAGAAAATCATAACCGGCCATTACAGGTTTCAGGATCGATAGGATAATAACAGAGTCAGAGCCTCTTGCCCTTTTGTTTTTTAAGGTGAATCTTTTTTAAAAAATTAACGATCATAAGTTTTGCTCCTGGCAGCAATCCCTCACTAAATCTGGTCGAGAAATCATATGCTGCTTCTTTTATCTCTATGTCTTTTCCATATTTATCTTTCAGATAATATTTATGACCGATTATCCATACGAATAAATCGGATTTGGTCCTGTTGGGAAAATTTTCGATTATTTTATATTTATCTATAATTTTTATAGCTGGAAGATAAATATTGTCATACCAGTCTGCAGCAGCTTTTTCAAAGGTGATCTTTTCCTCATTTATTTTATTTTGATTTAAATTATACATATGATTATTGATCTGTTCTAAAAGAAAATCGTACTTTCCCGGTACGGTGAGTCTTATTTTGATATCGGGCCTGTTCTTTTTAAGTTTTGTCAGGTTAAGAAATTTTTCCCTTTCTGCCAGAATAAACATATCTATCGGGTCCATTTCTCTCGATACCGGGATTTTTGTAGTAAATTCT
>CAZYQD010000013.1:0-17811 GCA_964649405.1 uncultured Actinomycetota bacterium | reverse complement strand
ATTACTGCGGATCTTACTCTCTGTCTTGATTCATTTACGGCTTTTCCCGGAAGTCCCACGATTATTATTTCTGGCAGACCTCTTGAAAGGTGGACCTCTACTGATACTCTTATGGCATTTATTCCAATCAGTGTGAAACTGTCGAGTTTGAAGAACATAAAATGATTATATATATAAATGCATATATAGTCAATTACATAATAAATAAGCAGATGAGATTAAAAAGTAATTACACAATAGATATAAACAAATCAGATGATAGGAGATAAAGGATAGGTATTTTATTTTTTTCTTAATTTCAAATAGTAGTTTTTCTCTGCGGCGATCCTGTCCAGAATAGAATGAAGAGGTTTGGCTTTTTCTTTTATAGTAAGACCTTTTGAGTCCCGCCTTCCTTCTACCAGTGCGCTCTCCAGATCATCAACATCTAATACAGTCGCGGCAAGACAAAAATAACTTTTTGATCTGCCCTCATTGAATTCATCCAGCATCTTCCGGAGCAGTTTTTCTCTGACCTTTTGTGATTTTCGAAATTCAGTCAGGCCATATTTCTCAATAAAAGCAACATCATCTTCAAGTTTTTGATAGCATTTAAATGAATCGTATTTCTTCCCCAGCTCACGGTGCCTTTTCCATTTTTCGCAGGTTATGCTTTCTTCACAATCACCACAAAATTCTATATTTCTTTTCACGGCACAATGCAGGATTGAACATGGACCGCCAAACCGCCACTCCGTTTTACAGCCCGGACACCGGCTTTTTGTTTTCATGACATAACCCGGACAGAGACGGCAGGAAAGACCACAAACTCCTATTTCCGGATATTTGGATTTAATACTTTTTGTAGTCAATCGAGTTCCAATCAATCAAATTTAAAACCTTTTCTGGTGATCACTTTGACACAGGTATCTACGATCCCTGGATCGTATAACTTGCCCTTATATTTTTTGATTTCTTTAATTGCAGCATCTATGCCCAGAGGAGGCCGATACGGCCTATAAGATGACATGGCTTCCACTACATCGGCTACTGCCAGTATTTTTGCCTCAAACATTATATCTTTACCTTTTAAACTTCTGGGATATCCCGAACCATTCAGCTTTTCATGGTGCTGGAATATAATCTCTGCAATGGGCATTGGAAATTCTATCTCTTTGGTCATCTCATAACCTATCTGGGAATGGGTTTTGATCATATCATATTCGATATCAGATAACCTGCCGGGCTTGGATAAAATCGAAGCAGGTATATTTATTTTTCCAATATCATGGATCACTGCAGCTGTTCTTATTCTCTCGATTGTTTTACTATCCAGGCCGAGTTCGTTTGAAATTACCACAGCCAGTTTAGAAACTCTTTTTTGATGACCCGAAGTATATGGATCCTTTGTTTCTACTATTGCCGCTAGTGTATTGATGGTACCTTCCAGGGTTTTTTCCAGTTTCAGATAACTTATGCTTAAATTATTTTCTATCGCCTTACGATCGGTTATATCAAACCAGTTTATTATCAAATATTTTAGCTCGCCGTCACTGAATATCGGTTTCGCGTCAGCCTCGACCCAGAACTCTTCTCCCATTTTACTATTAAAGAGGAGCTCGCGCCTGCTGCAACCCTCTTGAAAAACGATCTTAAACTCCCTTGTATATCTATTTTTAAATTCCCGGGGCCACCAGGGGTAAGGCGGCTTTTTGCCTAAAACTTCATTTGACTTAAAACCAACCAGATTTACTAGTGCCTGATTCACATATCTTATGGAAGTATCAGTATTTACCACCATGATTGGGCTGGGGGAATTTTCCATCAGATTTGAGCTGAACTGTTCACTGATTTTCAGTGATTCTTCCGCCTTTTTTTGTCTCGTTATATCATCATAAATAGATACTATTTCCCCTGAAGGCAGCTTATAGACATAATTACGCCTCCAGCCTGAGATCCTGTTATCTTTATAAAAAGATATTGGGAATTTTTCAGGTGTTCCGGTTTTATATACTCTTTTAAAGACATCAAAAAGCCCAAATTCCTTTGCTGCCGGAAAAACTTCCAGAACACTTCTGCCTATGACATCTTTTTTTCTGATTTTTTCTATTTTTCCCCCGGCTCTGTTAAAATCCTTAAAAATAAAATCTTTACCATTATTTATAGCTTCATATATCGATACTCCGCTGCTCATATGCTCGAATAACTCTTTAAACCTGTTTTCATCTGTTTTTATCTCCTCAAACATAAATCTTATTTTATCCTCTGTTTGTTTTCTATTGATTGCGATAGCAAGCTGGTTAGAAATAGAATTGATTCTCTCCAGATCAAAACTTTCAAAAGGCTTTCTTCCAGAAATGTCCATAAGCCCTAAAACCTTACCTCCCGTAACAAGCGGAACTATCATAACCGACCTTATACCTAAAATTTTACTAATCTCCGGTATAAGTTTTTTAATTATTGCTCTCGTTACTTTCCGATTTTTAGGTACAGTCTCTGTAAACTCCCACAGCAGTTCTTTTATTTTGATAGTGCCATTTATAACTTGAGGTATTTTTCCTTTAAGTATTTTATAATAATGACTTTTTCCCCCAAGAAGAATTTTTACCGTAGATATTTTTACTCTGATCAAACTTTCTATTCTTTTTTTTATAACTGACGGAAGATTAAGTTTTTGCAGTACCAGATACTTTTTATCTTTGCTGAGAAGATACACCGATGCCCCGAAACTTGAAAATAACTTTCTGGTTTTTATGGATACAAGTTCAATTATTTTATTTAAGCTGTCACCGCGGTTAACAGCAATATTTACAGAATTAATAAGTTCAAAATCTTTCAATTTCTGCTGTATTTTATCATTATCCATTTGACTTTCCATAACTTCTTTCATTATTGTTATAGCCTATTTTTTAAAATAATTTATAAGATATTTATATTCTTTAATTGCTACTTATATTATAGCAATGTGATAATACTTTTACCAATTTTAATATTATATTTTAGGACTTATATAACGTCAAATATCTGATTTTATATAGAGTTTTCAAAAGGCGTTTTCTATATGCTCGATTTTTATCTTTCTGCTATCTTTGAGAGCACCACATGAGGTTATCTCTTGCAGTAGTGTATTTTCTTTTATTGCTATTTCCTTGATAAAACTTCTACCGATAATTATAGAAATAATATTAAAACTGGGATCATATTCTGAAAGTCTGTGAGAAGTGATATACAGACTGGCCACTTTTTTTATCCTTGCCACTTTCAATCTATTTACTGCTTCCAGAGGATGCCCATATTCGAGACTTGTTCTGGTTTTAACTTCGGCAAAAACCAAGTTTCTGCCCTTTCTGGCAATTATATCTATTTCACCGTATCCCGTCCTGTAATTTTTCTCTAATACAAAATATCCTTCATCTTCCAGGTATTTTTGGGCAATAAATTCCCCGGCTTTTCCTATGATTTTTTTACTCGGACTGCTAACTTAAAACACCTCTGTAAGATACTCTGTGAATATTTGTAGGTCCATACATTTGTAAGGATTTCAGATGTTTTCTGGTACCATAACCCATATTTTTTTCAAATCCATATTCGGGATAATCTCTTGAAAACTTGAGCATTATACGATCTCTGATTACCTTGGCGATTATCGAAGCTGCAGCAACTGAGATGCTGAGACTATCACCATTGACAATGGGCAAATATTCGATACCCAGATCAGTACTGATATAATCGGCTAAAATAATATCAGGTTTTATTTTCAAAGCGTCTATCGCTTTTTTAAATGCAAGCGCATTAGCCCTTGTTATTGTTAAGGTATCGATTTCATCGGAAGGGATCTTTACTATTGACCAGCAGAGGCAGCTTCTTATTATTTTTTTAAAAATAAATTTCCTTTTATCGGAAGGAAGTTTCTTGGAATCATTTATATCTTCTATTATCAGTTTCTTTTTATCCAGTATGACAGCTGCAGCAACCAGTGGACCTGCAAGTGAGCCTCTTCCTACTTCATCTACACCGGCTACTTTTTCATAACCTGCTATATACAGATTGTCTTCATAACAGCGTAGATCCAGCAGTCTTTTTATTTCTTTGAACTCCATTGTACCAAAAAATTACCATCTTGATGGCGGCCAGTAGATTATGACAAATTCTCCGAATACATCATCCTCCGGAATTGTCCCAAAAAATCTGCTGTCAAAACTGTTGTTTCTGTTATCTCCCATTACGAATAATTCATTTTCGCCAACAGTTACGGTCTGGTTTATATAAAAAATATCTTGATCGGACGGAAGATAATCTTCAACGATTTTTTCTCCATTAATGAAAATCTCGCCTTCGGTGGTGAGAGTAATCTCATCCCCTTCTATTGCAATTGCTCTTTTTACAAGATCCTTTTTTTCTATGGGAGAATGAAAAGCTATGATATCTCCTCTTTTTACACTGCCGAATTTATATGCAAGCTTGTTGATTATTACTTTATCCCCTACTACCAGCATAGGTTCCATCGAGGGTGTGGGAACAATGAAAGGTTCTAGTATGTAAATCCTTATTAAAGTGGCTGATACTACTGCGGCTAAAACGATGACGACATATATCAAAAATTCCTTGAAGATTTTTCTTTTTCTGGTATTAACCTGTTTATTTTCAATAGGCATTAATATAAAAGCCCAATTACTGCTGCATTATTTAAATTTGATTTTTGACTTCTTGCCGATCGTATCCCGGATGTAATATAGTTTGGCCCTCCTTGTCAGGCCTTCGCCTACCTTTTCTATTGACTGGATTATAGGTGAATTAACAAGAAATGTTCTTTCGACTCCTACATTATTGAAAGAGATTTTTCTTACTGTAAATGTCTTGCTGATTCCGGAACCTTTGATCGCGATTACAACACCTTCAAAAGTCTGACTTCTATCTTTATTCTCTTCGCTGATCTTTATTTTGACCTTTATTTTATCACCCGGATTGAACTGGGGTATATCGTTTTTTAAATATTTACTCTCTATCTTATCCAATTTATTCATTTTTTTCTCCAGCCTGTTTCTTTTTCATTCAAATAGAACCAAACAAATATAATTAATTTAACTATCTTTGTCAAATAAATCCGGTCTTCTCTTTCTGGTCATTTCAATCGATTTTTCTTTTCGCCATTTCTCTATGTCTTTATGGTTCCCGCTCAAAAGAATTTCCGGAACGGACATCCTCTTAAAAACCGGCGGTCTTGTATACTGCGGGTAATCAAGTAAATTTTTTTCAAAAGATTCCGATCTTAAAGATTCAGCTTTTCCGACTACGCCCGGAAGCAACCTTATTATCCCGTCTATCAAAACCATCGCAGGAATTTCACCGCCGGAGAGCACATAATCACCTATTGAGATCTCAAAATCTACCATAGATTCAATGACCCTCTCATCGACCCCCTCATATCTTCCGCAGATAACGATAATATTTTCAAGGCCTGACATATATTTAAACTTCTTCTGACTTAATCTTTCTCCTGCGGGAGAAAGCAGGACTACTTTTTGTTTTTCCTTATTCTTGACCTGGCTTCGTCTCTTGATAAAACTAATAGCTTTATCTATTGGTTCCGTCATTAGAACCATTCCTGGACCTCCGCCGTAAGGTCTGTCATCAACTTTCCCCTGTTTATATGGTGTAAAATCCCTTAAATTGTAGATATTCAGCCTGCAGATATTTTTTTTAAATGCTTCTTTTATAATCCCGAATTCAGTGATTTTTTCAAACATTCCTGGAAAAATCGTTATGATGTCTATTTTTAGCATTTTTTTATGAAAAGATCTTAAAAGACTTATAAAAATGAAAAAATAATGATCTTATATATATTCCGGGACTCTTTTTAGTATAATCTTTTTGTTTTTCAAATCTATGCTGTCTATATAATTTTCAATAACCGGAACATAAAGAATATCGCCGTCTATATTTATATTTGAAATCTTATTGTCTACTCTTACAGCCAGATTATCATTAGAAGTAAATTTCTCGACATTTATTACCTTACCAATAAGGACTCCGTCTTTTGTGTAAACCATACACTCGAGTATGTCATCTATCCAGTACTGGTTATCCTCCGGTACCGGACTATCCTTTGTGAGGCGGAAGACACTTATCCCTTTTAAATCATAAGCAGCATTTCTGCTGTCAATACCTTTAAATTTTATTATCGAGGCTTCCGGTTTATCTTTCCTCCATCTGATATTTTCTACTTCTGCTTTCCGTGTGCATTTTTCATCAAAAAAAAGTATGTCTCCCCTTTTAATAGATTTGGGATAATCTGTAAGCAACATAACAACTGTTTCTCCTTTTATTCCATGCGGCTTACCGATTATCCCAATTAATCTTGCATCTACATTTATTTCCGACATTTACTAATGCCCGTTAAAATAATCTATTTATGCTTATATATTAAATTATCAATCCAATATTTTTACTATAGAGGATTTACCTCTTTTAGCAGATGCAGCTCTCATTATGACCCTTAGAGCATTTGCAGTTCTTCCTTTTTTTCCTATTACTTTTCCCAGATCCTCTTCAGCTACTTTAAGCTTGAAAATTACTGTTTTTTCATCTTCCTCCTCTTCCGTAATTTCTACATTATCCGGGCTATCAACTAGCTCTTTTACCATGTACTCCAGTAGTTCTTTCACTGTTTACCTCCAGTCTAAATAGTAATAACTACTTCTTCAAATCAATCTTATCAAAAAGCTTTTGAACTGTATTTGTAGGTTTTGCACCTTTCTTTATCCAATCAAGAGCCTTTTCTTTATCCACTTCTATTCTGGATGGATCACTCTTAGGGTCGTATATACCTATTTTTTCAATGAACCTTCCGTCTCTTGGCGATCTGATATCTGCTACAACGATTCTATAAAAGGGCTGTTTTCTTGAACCCATCCTGGTCAGTCTTATCTTTACACTCAACCTGTAACCTCCGAATTCTTTAATAGTTAGTTTTTCGTTTTAATAATTATATATTTTTCTATTAAACTTGCAAAACATTTTTTATCTACAAATTACCGGCAGGAAGATTGAATTTACCTTTTTGTCCTGAAAATTGTTTCATCATTTGCCTTGTTTTGCTGAATTGCAGGAGTAGTTTATTCACTTCCGATACCGAACTCCCGCTTCCTCTTGCTATCCTTTTTCTCCTGCTTCCGTTGATTATATGCGGTTTTCTTCTCTCCTCCACGGTCATTGAATTGATTATTGCTTCTATCCTGGATATATAAGAATCATCCAGATTTATTTTCTTGAATATCTTGTTTTTATTGGCTATGGGAAGCATCGAAAATATTTTATCCAGTGATCCCATTTTTTTTATACTCCTCAACTGTCCGACAAAATCTTCGAAATTCAGCTCATTTTTATAAATCTTTTCTTCTAATATCTTTGCCTCTTTTTCGCTTACAACTTTTTCCGCTTTTTCGACCAGAGTCAGTATGTCCCCCATTCCCAGTATTCTGGAAGCTATTCTGTCCGGATAAAAAATGTCGAAATCCTCGATTTTCTCTCCGCTGGATATGAATTTTATAGGCTTTTTAACCACATAGTAAACAGAGAGCGCGGCACCTCCTCTGGTATCACTGTCCAGTTTGGTTAAAATTATTCCATCACATTCGACTTTCTGGTTAAAGGTCGAGGCAATATTTACCGCTTCCTGTCCGGTCATGGCATCCAGTACAAGAAATATCTGGTGAGGATTTACTTTGCTTCTGATATCTACAATCTCTTTCATCATTTTTTCATCTATTTGTAATCTTCCGGCAGTATCGATTATGATCACGTCACTTCCTGATTTTTTAAATAATTCTACTCCCTTTGCAGAAATCGATATAGGATCTGAATTGCTTTCCGAATAAACATCTACTGCGATATTTTTCGCCATGTCCTCAAGCTGTAATACTGCCGCAGGCCGGTATATGTCTGCAGCAACAATGGATACTTTTTTCTGAAATTTATTCTTTAAAAAATTTGCTAATTTAATTACAGCAGAAGTTTTTCCGGTACCCTGGAGTCCCACGGTCATTATAATCGTGGGTCCTTTGGGGGCAAAAACAACCCCGCTGCTGGTCGAACCGAGCATTCCTGTAATTTCCTCATTTACTATTTTTACCACCTGCTGATAGGCGGTTAAACTTTCCAGTATCTTTTCACCTATTGCTTTTGTTTTTACGTTCTCCAGGAATTCTTTTACTACTTTGAAATTCACGTCAGCTTCCAGCAGTGCCAGCTTGATTTCCCTCAGGGCGTCATCAAGGTCACTGGGGCTCAATTTCCCTTTATTTCTTATTTTATAAAACAGATTCTCAAACTTGTTTGTCAGCTGATCGAACATAGTTAAATCCCCTCCACTTTAAATCAGTTATCAGGAGAATATAGACTCTGTAAACCCTACAGGATCAAAATAATGCATATTATCCAGTTTTTCACCATCTGTAAACAGTTTTATCGGTATACCCAGATCATTTTTTATTGTAAGCACTATCCCTCCTCTGGAAGTACTGTCTATTTTAGTCAGAATAATTCCGGTCAGATTCAATGAATTGTTGAAAAGTTCCGCCTGATTCCTGGCGTTCTGTCCCGTAGTGGAATCGATCACAAGCAGTATTTCGTCTACTTCCCGATCGATTCTCTTCATTATTACTTTTTTTATTTTTTTAAGTTCTTCCATAAGATTGTAAGAAGTCTGCATCCTACCTGCAGTATCTATTATGACCAGATCGATTCCTCTGGCCTTTGCCTTTTCAAGGCTGTCATATACTACCGCACCAGGATCGGAAAACTTCTGGTGATAGACGATATCCAGATCCAGCTTTTCGGCATAATGCTGTATCTGTTCCACCGCAGCTGATCTGTATGTATCGGCGGCGGATATCAAGACTTTCTTACCTTTTCCTTTGAACATATTTGCCAGCTTTGCAACCGAAGTGGTCTTACCTGTTCCATTTACGCCCACAATCAAAAATACCGTTGGAGGTAAGGGTGATATTTTTAAATCATCATTTCCATCGGGCTTAAGAATTTCTATGATCTGTTCCTTCAGAAGTGCCTTTATTTTTTCGATATCATTTATATTTTCACTGTAAACATGCTTCTTTACTTCCGCTAGTATCTTGCCGGTGGTATTAATACTGATATCACTCGCAACCATCTGTTCTTCCAGCTCATCCCAGAAAGATTTGTGGTCATTTTTGAATTTGTTCCAGATATTGTTTATATTCTTAATTAATCTCAGCATATTTCTTTCCGATTTTTTCCGAAATTATTTTCGAGATCCCGTTTGACTGCATGGTCACCCCGTAAATCGTATCTGCAATTTCCATTGTCTTTTTCTGGTGGGTGATCAATATTATCTGCTGCTTCTCGGAAAATTTTTTGACCAGAACGAGAAAACGGTTGATATTTGCATCGTCCAGAGAAGCATCCACTTCATCGAAGACATAAAAAGGAGAAGAATTCATGGAGTAAATAGAGAAAAGAAACGCTATGGATATCAAAGACTTCTCTCCTCCCGATAGGAGAGAAAGCGGCACAAACTTACTACTGCCAATATCTACCTTGAGATCCACTCCAATCTCATCGTCGCCGGCGCCATCGCTCTTTTCAAGCTGCATCTCACCTTCGCCTAAGGGGAAGAGGATCTTAAAGTAATTTTTAAAGCACCTGTTTATCTCATCAAATTTTTTAAAGAAGTAATCGGATATTCTATCGTTTATCTCTTTAATAAGTTCTTCCAGATTTTTCTTACTTTCAACGAGATCAACCCTCTGACCTTCCAGAAAATCATATCTTTTTTTGATCCTGCTATATTCAATGGCTGCATTTGGATTGACCATTCCGTACCCTTTTATCTCGTTTTTAAACTTTCTTACCTTTATTTCGGACTCCCTGATGTTAGCGGTTGGTTCGTAACTCTTTAAAGCATAATCAATCGATACGTTATAATTATCCACGATGTTTCCGGTTATAGTTTCCACTCTTTCTTTTATTTGTTCCTTCTTAAGTTCGGCCTTGTATATGGCATTTTCCATGCTTGCTCTGGAGTTATTCAAAAGGTTTATCTGGTTTTCGAATTCGTTTGACCTGTTCTGGTTTTCCGAAATCAACTTGCTTCTTTTTTCAAACTGCTGGTAAAGTTTCATTTTTATATTTTCTGAAATCATTAGAAGACCGTTTAGAAGCAAATGTATCTTTTTCGATCTTTCCCTGTTGGTATTGCAAAAATCCCTGATACTGCCGGCCCATTCTATTCTTTTTTGGACATCGATTTTTACGGTATCAGCTTCCTGCGATTCCTTTTTACCTTCTTTGACTTCATGCTGCGCGATAGTATCGATTATTTTTTGTAATTTCCCAATTTCTTCAGAAATCGGCTTTGCTTCTTTTTCAATATAATAGGCGCTGTCCTCATCTTTTAACTTCTTCTTTACATTCTTCAGCAGTTCCATCAGCAGTCCATCGATTTTCTTGAGACCTTTCGAAATCTTTTCAAGAAAAGACATTCCGCCATATTCCTTTTTAACTCCGGATAAGTCCCGGGAAACATTCGTATTTTCGATACCGCCCTTAAATTGGAGGTCGAACATATTATATAATGTACCGAATACATTCTTTTTGCTCTCGATCAGAGCTGCTATGTTTTCAAGATTATTCTTTAGAGAATTAAATAAATCGGTTTTATTTTTCCATGATTCATACTCATCCCGGTTTTTAATGGTATTTTTCAAAAAATCATTTTTTTCTTTTTCTACAATTGAAATCTCACCGTTGATTTCTTTCAAGCTTTCATTATTTTTACAATAAGACTCATTTTCATCTTCCCATTCTTTGTTTAACTTATTGAGACTTCCGATAGATAGAGAGATCTCTTCGCTTTTAAGAAGATTTGAAATTTCTGCATATTTCTGGGCTCTCTTTGCTTCGATTTCCAGGGGATCCATGGTCCTTTTTATCTCTTCCATCAAATCGTCTATTCTTTCGATATCGTTTTTAACTTTTTGAAGTTTATTAATGGATTTATCTCTCCTGTTTTTATGTTTCGATATCCCCAGAACCTCATCGATTACAGCTTTCCTCTCGATGGGCTTAAGAACGGCAATTTCATTTATCTGACCCTGATTTATAATAATATGAAGGCCCTTACCTATGCCGCTGTCAGAAGTCAAATCCTGGATGTCCAGCAACCTGCAGGGTGAGGAATTTATGAAATACTCACTTCCCCCGCGGGTAAAAACCCTTCTTGTAAATTTAACTTCTTCGAATTCGGTATTAAATAATTTATTGGAGTTATCGAACAGAAGCGATACTTCGGCTATGGCCATTTCTTCGTTCTTGCTTTTAAAAATCACATCTCCCATAGAGCTTCCACGCAGGGAACTGGGGCTTTGCTCGCCCAGAACCCAGGAGATAGCGTCAGCGATATTGCTTTTACCGCTTCCATTGGGACCCACGATGACACTGATGCCAGGTTCAAAGAATAATTGGCTTTTATTTTTAAAAGATTTAAAACCGCGGAGTGTTATGTTCTTTAGGTACAAATTTAATTCCCAAAATAAAAAATTATAAATTTAGTTTATAGAGAGTCTTCAAAGTATTTCTTGCGGCATCCTGCTCCGAATCTTTTTTACTCTTCCCTTTACCTTTTCCGATTACCCTGTCATCGATTGTTACCACAGAGAAGAATGATCTATTGTGGTCGGGGCCATTGGATCTGATGAGTTTATATTTTGCAAGTTTGGAGTAATCAGCCTGAATAACTTCCTGAAGATAAGTCTTATAATCAGTGATTTCCGGAGTCTTGATATTTTCCTCGATCTTTTCACTATATCTTCCCAGAACCCAGTTCATTGTAAATTTTATTCCCTTATCTATATAAATGGCACCGATAAGCGCTTCCAGGCTGTCGGCCAAAATAGATATTTTTTTCCTTCCCTTGCAGGATTCCTCATTCTCGCTCAGTAGTATCTGCCTGTCTATCTTTATCTCTCTTGCTATTCTAAAAAGTGTCCTTCTGCTTACCAGGGCTGCCCTTACTTTTGCCATCTTTCCTTCCGTAAAGTCGCCGTGTTTTTTATATAAATACGATGTGATGATTAAAGACAGCACACTGTCACCCAAGAATTCTAGCTGTTCGTTACCCCGTGATTGAATATTTATCTGACGCGCAAAAGATCTGTGAGTCAGGCTTTGTATATATATTTCCAAATCCGAGGCATCGATTCCCAGCTTTCTTAACCAGTCCTTTACTCTGACATGTAAAACCTCTTCGTTATTTTTCATCGAAAAAATCTCGCCATCTTGGGAAGCATAATAAGACTATTTATATATTCCAGGATTATTTTTTGGAATGAGCTTCTATGTAATCAAGCGCATCTTTTACCGAGATGATCTTTTCGGCATCTTCGTCACTTATTTCTACTCCAAATTTATCTTCAAGTGCCATAATTAGTTCCACTAAATCAAGCGAGTCAGCTCCCAGGTCATCAACAAATTTACTCTCAGCTTTTATATCTTCGTCCTTCGCGCCCAGTACTTCAATCAAAACCTCTTTAAGCTTGTCAAAATTCCCCATTCTTACTCCTTTTGCTTTTGTTTTATCTTAATTAATTTACATTGTTGATCTCTTTGTCGATTTTACTCGTCAAATTGTTTCGAAGACTTTCGATAGCGGCTCTTACAGCACTTTTTATCGCTTTCGATTTTGAACTCCCGTGAGAAATGATCACGAGTCCGTTTAATCCCAGAAGCTGCGCGCCTCCATACTCTTCGTAATCAAATCTTTTTTTCATATTTATAAGAGGACCCTTTAAGGTCAAAGCTGAAAGTTTTGCCATAGTACCCGACTTCAGGATCTTTTTTATTTCACCGAAAAAGAAATTTGCCATGCCTTCTACCAATTTCAATATTACATTTCCCACAAAACCGTCGCACACAGCGACATCTGTTCTCCCTTCGAACAGTTCTCTGCCTTCAATGTTTCCGATAAAGTTGATCCCCGGATAATCTTTGAGTAATTTATAACTCTCGACACTTAGTTCATTTCCCTTCTTTTCCTCTTCGCCTATATTGACCAGAGCAACTTTTGGATTCTTTATCCCTAAAATATTTTCGGAATAAATTTTTCCCATAATGGCAAATTGTTTTAGATAGGGAGGTTTACAATCAGCATTGGCACCGGCATCTATCAATACAAACTTTTTATCCCCCAGTGGTATAACCACAGCAATGGCTGGCCTGTATACATTTTCTATTCTCTTCATGTTGAAAAGGGAACATGCCATTACCGCACCGGTATTACCAGCAGAGATAAAGACATCTCCTTTGCCCTCGGATACAAGCTGAGAACCTATAAAGATCGAGGAATCCTTTTTTTTCCTTAATACTTCCGAGGGAAATTCACACATTCCTACTTCCTGGGAACTGGGAACAATTTCTATTCCATTCAGATCCAGCCCGCTTGAAACTGCTGCGTTCTTTATCTTATCCGGATTCCCTACCAGTTTGATTTTTGCTCCATAATCTTTTCTGGCTTCCACGGAACCCTTTATTATCTCTTCGGGAGCAAAATCTCCACCCATTGCATCTATAATAATTGAATAATTATTCGAATCGAACTCTACCATGCTAGACCATTGACTGTAGCTATTTTTTTGATATCTCCATTAACCTGTCAATATTGATAAATTCTCGCACCACATCTACTATTTTATTTATCTTTTTAATCTCATGAAACCTTACATGGCCAATGATTTCTCCAACCCTTTCTACAGCGGTCAGGGTATCAAAATTGACAAGAATCATAGGTACACCCAATTCCTCTGCTCTCCCCAGGACAACGCTGCTCGGTTGAAAATTACCGGTAAGTATAAGGCATTTTGTAGGGGTCTCCAGAGCCGCCAGTTGAACATCTGCTCTGTCGCCGCCGGTTATAACCGCTTTATTGGCTTTTCTTCTGAAAAACTTTAATGCCTGTTCCTGGCCCATTGCTCCGACCATAAATGTTTCCACCAGTTCATCCACTTTATCTTCGGCGCAAATTACCTGGCCGCCTAAAAGTTCGGCCATTTCCTTTATGCTTACCGAAGACAGCATTTTGTCAGAAGCTAAATGTCCAAAGACTTCTATCTTATTTTTCTCAAGGTATGGAATTATGAGTTCTTCGAGAAAATCCATTTGACTTCTGGGTATCCAATTTATGATTATTCCTACCAGACAATCGCCCAGGAATTCCCTTGCATATAATATCTGATCTACTATTTCGGTACTATATTTAATCACCATGACTGCTCTGGCGCCAAGTTTTGTACAGATCTTGTTTGCTGATACTCCCAGAAAGTAACCATCCTCTATACTTTTGGCTCCTTCCAATATTATGATATCTTTATCTTTTTGAATTCTTTTATAAGCTCCATCGATTAAATCAATAAATCCCTTTGAGAAATTCTGGTCCTTCAGACCTTCCCTGCTGTATTGCTGGGTAAGCACGATTGGACATATATCTTCAAGCTTTTCTTTTACATCAAGTATATTTAAGATATACTGGGCATCTTCGTCAGTAGTAACTCCTCCTACCCGTGTTGGCAGAGTCCCCACTGGTTTCATGTATCCTACTCTCAGACCTTTTTCGGCAAATAATTTTCCTACGCCCACACACATCGAACTCTTCCCCGAAAAAGGCTGGTTTGAAATAAAAAATAACGGTACCATTTTAACCTCCTATCCTTATTCTTGCATCTCCAGCTATTGATCCCTCATCCTGTTTTTTCACGAACAAAGGATTTATATCCATTTCTACTATTTCCGGAAAATCCATAACCAGCTGGGAAACTTTTAGTATGATTTCAATAATGCTTTTAATATCTGATGGAACTTCACCTCTTGTTCCTTTAAGAAGACTGACGGTCTTGACCTCTTCTATCATCTCACCGGCTACCTGTCTGCTTAGAGGAGCAATCCTGAAAGAAACATCTTTTAATGCTTCGACATATATTCCCCCGAGCCCAAACATGATCATGGGCCCAAATTGCGGATCTTCACTCATTCCAATAATAGTTTCTTTTTTATCCCTGATAAATTCCTGAACCAGAATACCCCTGATATTGACATCAGGCATATATCTTTTTACGTGAAAAAGAATGTCATCGTAACATTCCTCAAGTTCCTTTTCATTTTCTATTCCAACCCTTACACCGCCAACATCGGTCTTATGTAAAATATTCGGAGAAACGATTTTAAGTACCAGCGGATATCCTATTCTTTTTGCAATTTCTTTGGCTGCCTTTATATCTGGCGCTAATTCAGCTTCCGGTACACTTATACCATAGGCCTTTAAAATTTCTCTTGCTTCCAATTCTCCAAGTTCCAATCTTTCTTCAACTTTGCAGCGGTCGAATACCCTTTTAACTTTTTCCCTGTCAACATCAAAACTTTCAATAGGATAACTCAATCTGGATTTCCAATCGGTATGGTCCATCATTACTCCCAATGTATCTACCGCTTCCTCCGGAATATCAAAATTCGGAATATTATTTTCGGTTAAAAATTTCACTGCTGTCGCGACTTCTGCGCCTCCTATAAAACTTGTCACTACCGGAATGCTCCTGCTGCTTTTATTTAATACTTCCGCAACCGCCTTCGCTGTTTTTAAAGGCTGTGTCATTGCCTGCGGTGTAAGAAGCACCACTACTGCATTGACATTATTATCATTTATTACTACTTCCAGAGTTTTCCTGTACCTGTCTGCCCTTGCATCTCCCAGTACATCAATCGGATTATAAAAATTCGCCGCTTCCGGTAAAAAACTCTTCAATTTATCGATAGTTTCTTTGCTCAAACCAGTCAGCGTAATATTGCTTTTTTCACAGACATCTGTAGCCATAATGCCGGGACCGCCTGCATTTGTTATTATTGCAACTTTTTTACCTTTAGGCAATGGCTGATATGAAAAAGCTGTAGCATAATTAAAAAGATCCCTTATGGTATTTGCCCTTATGATTCCTGCCTGTTTGAAAGCTGCCTCATAAGCTTTTGCCGAACCGGCAAGGGTACCGGTATGCGATGATACTGCCCTTGCTCCGGCATCTGTATTCCCTGATTTTATGACGATTATGGGTTTCTTTTTTGATACTCTGGAAGATATTTTTATAAATTCCCTGCCATATTTTACACCCTCGAGATATGCAGTGATGACTTTTGTGTTTTCATCGCTTTCCCAGTCATCAAACAAATCATTTTCAGAAATATCTGCCTTATTACCGAGTGATACAAATTTAGAGAGCCCGATCTTATTAGTTTTCGCCCAGTCCAGTATTGAACTGCCCAGTGCACCGGATTGTGATATAAAACCTATTCTGCCTTTGGGAGGCATAAGATGTGAAAAAGTCGCATTTATAGGACATCCCGTATCAATGATACCCATACAATTGGGCCCGAGTATCCTGATGCCATATTCCTTTGCATTTGCAATCAGCTGACTTTCCCTTTTTGCACCCTCTACCCCTGTCTCTTTGAATCCTGCAGAAATAATAATAGCCCATTTGACTTTTTTCCTGGAACATTCTTCTAAAGCCTGGAGCACATACTGCACGGGAATGACAATTATAGCCAGATCAACGTTACCGGGGACTTTTAGAATAGAAGGATAGCATTGGATACAATGAATTTCATCAGCATGAGGATTTATGGCAAACAATTTGCCCTTGAAGCCTGAGTTTATAAGATTATCAAAAATGACATGGCCTACTTTTTCTTCTTCTCTGGCAGCTCCTATTACTGCAACAGAATCAGGACAAAAAAAATTTCGCAAACTCAAAACACTACCTCCAGTTTTAGTTCTCTAATCCTACTTTTCTTTGCTTGCTTCTTTTGTTTCTTTCTTTTCCTTCTTTTCTTTCTTTTTGCCCTTATCTTCAAATATGATTATCTCGTGTTCGCCATAATACCCACAATTTGCACAAACCCTATGTGATATCTTCTTACTGTGGCATCTCGGGCATTCAACGACATTTACTGCTTTTAACCGATCATGCGTTCTACGTTTATCTCTCCTGGACTTGGATGTTTTACTTTTTGGAAGCGCCACCGCTACAACCTCCTGCTGAATATCTTGTTACAAACTTGTTATAAATAAACACACAAATACATTAATATATCATAAAAAATTATTTATTCAATAATATTATTTTTCGCCTGTTCCCATCGAACTTGTGAATTGCTCCCTTCCTTTCTCGATAGCAGTCAATAATTTATGTAAAATAACTTCAAGGTTTGCGAGTTTCTCGTCGGCATAATCTTCAGCTTCCAGCCTGATAGTTCTTGCCCTGGCTTCTACTGCGGACATTAATTCCTCCGATTTCCTGCTGGCATTCTTAAGTATTTCGGTTTCACTGACAAGAATTTCTGCTTTTTCCTTCGCTTCCTTTATTATCCTTTCAGAATATCTCTTGGCCTCTTCTATCATATTTTCTCTTTCCTTTACAATCCATCTGGATTGTTTGAATTCTTCCGGCAAAATGTTTCGCAGTTCATCCAGCAGGTCGTATATCTCATTCTCATTTACCATTAAATTGGATGAAAACGGAATTCTCTTACTTTTATCCAGAAACTCTTCGATCCGGTCTACAATTTCGAATGCATTCATGCTAATCTCCCTATTTTTTTACTAAAAATATTTTTATTTAAAACTATCTACTATATCCTTCTCTATTTCCTTCGGTACCAATCCTTCTATACAGCCCTTGAATCTTGCTACTTCTTTTACTGCGCTTGAACTCAAGTATGCAAATCTGGGATTGGTGACCATAAACATAGTCTCTA
>CAZYQD010000012.1:18117-19241 GCA_964649405.1 uncultured Actinomycetota bacterium | reverse complement strand
CGCTCCTCTATCCTTTTTCTCTCGGATATATTATGCATGATGCTTTCTATCGCGATAAGTTTTCCTTCACTATTGTAAAATGGAGTTATCGTCTCTTCGTACCAGATGACCGTACCATTCTTATGAACAATGCGGATCTCTATAGGTTTTGAAAAATCAAAACCATCGCTGGGTATTTTTTTGAGGATACTTCTGTCGTCCGGGTGAACTATCTTGTAATTAAATCTGGGATTATTGTAATATTGCTGCGGTTCATAACCAAGATTTCTCTTGACGGAGGGACTTATATATTCATACTCCGGTTTTGGAAAGAATTTGTATCTGTATATTATATCCGAAGCATTTTCAATAAGTGACCTGAAATATCTTTCATTTTCGTTAGAATTTTCTAATTCCTTTTTTTGCTTTGACTCTGATTTATTTTTTTCGTTCTTCATCAACTGGATTTTAAAAGAATTTAATTATTATTTTTTAATAATTATATACTAAATATTTTAATAATTCATTAACCGGTTATCTTCCTCTGTCAACATGATTTTTTCCCATAAATTAACTGGCTTTCTAAAAATGTTGATACAATTGTCAACTTATTATTTACTGGAAAACTTATAGAACTTTTCCTAATATTATAGAATTAAGCGGATATCATTAAAAAATAAATACATTAGATATATATATTGTTTATGATGTATTCCAATAAAAATTTCGGAACGGCTCTAAAAGAGATAATAGAAAAAAAGAAAATTAAATTAAGGAGCCTCGCAAACAAGACGAATCTGAACTACAGTTATTTCAGCAAACTCAAGAAAAGGGACAGTTATCCTCCAATCTCTACCATAGAACTTATATCTGATGGACTGGGTATACCTCCAGAATATTTTATGGAATACAGAATTTATAAGATTGAAAAAAAACTCAAAGATAATCCACACTTAATCGATAAAACATTCGACTTCGTAAGCAACCTTTCAAACAAGGAAAAATTAAAAGTTGCCGAAAAAAAGAAGCCATTCACAAAACACTGAAATTATTATATCTTGATTTTATTATTTTGGGTTAAAACAATCCCTATTCAAAATGAGACTTTTTGAACTATCCGAATTACTTGACAGAATTTTAACCAG
>CAZYQD010000012.1:4905-18017 GCA_964649405.1 uncultured Actinomycetota bacterium | reverse complement strand
AATATCAATTTTGTTTCTCCTACCATATGGGTCCCGCAAATAGTAAGGGCTCTTTTTACTGCCAGAAATAATGGACTTTCGATTCCGACGGTATTTAATACAGGCGGATACGATGAACCGAAGATCATAAAGATGCTTGATGGGGTCATCGATATCTATATGCCGGATATGAGATACAGCGACGATGACATGGCTTTAAAATATTCAATGGTAGAGCAATACGTCCGGCACAACCGTCAATCAATAAAAGAAATGTACAGACAGGTAGGCGGACTTAAACTTGATTCCAAAGGAGTGGCGCTGAAGGGTCTTCTGATAAGACTACTTGTTTTGCCAGAAAATATTGGCGGAATAAAAAAGACCCTGGATTTTATAAAAAATGAATTATCTACAGATGTCTATCTAAGTATTATGGCGCAATACCATCCTGCCTACAAAGCGTGTGAATACCGGGACTTAAACAAGACGATTACTGCAAAAGAATATCTGGATATAGTAAGATATGCTGAAAAGAAAGGTTTTACTTCAGGATGGACCCAGGATCATATGTCGCTTAGCAGAGAAGATTTATTTATACCTGATTTCAAGGATAAGAAAGTGTTTAAGTATTACAGGAAGAAGTAAGTATTATTGGAAGTAAGAAATCATGCCTGACTTCTCTGGCTCTTCCATGCTTTCAATTCTTCAAGCGGGAGCGTATTAAGCACATCTTTTTTCTGAAGACCTGCTCTTCTCGCAATATCAACCCCAAGTCTTATCATATCCATGTTGTTGGGACGGTGGGCATCCGTATTTATGACTAATTTTACACCCATCTTCCCTGCCTTTCTGACATTTTGCTCATTAAGATCCATCCTTAAAAAATATGAATTTATCTCCAGCGCTTTATTGTTCCTTGCTGCTTCCTCGATCAATCTGTCTATATCTATAAAATAAGGCGCTCTGTTCCCAAAAACCACCCCTGTGGGATGCGCCACAAAATCAATATACTTATTTTTGACCGCGCTTACTGCCCTGGCTGTATTTTCTTCCCCGGTATTCAGGAAAGATGAGTGCATCGATCCGATTGCGATATCCATTTTTTTGATTATATCTTCAGGATAATCAAATTTGTCTGCTCCTCTGATGTCTATTTCCGATCCCAGTAATATACGAAAGTCCTTGAATCTGGATTTCAATCTATCAATATAATTTGTTTTCCTCTGGAGCCTTTCGGCATCCAGTCCCCTTCCATAATAATTACTTGTCGTATGGTCAGAAATTGCTATATATTCATAACGGAACTTTTTTATCCTCTCTATCATATCGCTGAGATTTATTATCCCATCGCTCCATATGGAATGGATATGAAGATCACCTTTGATATCTTCAATGGTCAAAAGCTCCGGCAGTAAATGATCGCCTGCCAGCTCTATTTCTCCCAGATCTTCCCTTAGCTCAGGCGGAACATATTGTAAACCCAGCTTGCCGTAAATAATCTCCTCATATCGGGCAGCATCTGTCTCCGGGCAGCTGCCAGTGTCGGAGTGATTTATTATCTCTTCAGGCCTGTCTTCGCTGATTGCAGTGGTATCTATCCTGCCGTCTTTGAAAAATCCTTTACCTCTTGCTACTGCTTCCAATTTCTCTATATGTTTTTTACTTCCGGTAGTATAAAGCATATCTATGGCCCAGTTCTTGCGGCTGCTTATAATAAGTTCAATTTCGATTCCAAAAACTGTTTCGAATCTCCCACTAATATTTTCCTGCCTTATGTCCTTCTTTATAAGTCTTTTTATAAAATCAAGTGAATTTGTTTCCTCCAACAATTTTCCGCTTTTCGCAAAATCATATGTCGGACCGTTAAAATATGGCAAAATCAGCAGATCTATATCCTTTATCGCGGATTTTTTTCTCCTCATTGAACCGACCACCATGACTTTTTCGATATCTTTTATCCTGTAAAGGCTGTTTTTAATTTCATCAAGATAATTTTCGACTTCCCAGCGCGGAGACAAACCTTTTATGCTTTCCATATAATCCAGTGACAATTTGAGTCTTTCGATATAGGTTTTGATGGTGGCATCTTTTCCTGATGTAACCCCGGCAAGAACGCTGGAAATCCCGACACCTTCATCAAGCTTTTCCTTCAGGTCTTCAAGAGTTTTTATATTTAAGGCGTCATATGTTTTAAATAGCATTTTTTTCCCAAAACCACTTATTCTCATGAGTCTTATCAAGTCCTGGGAGTATTTTTGTTTTATTTCTTCATAGAGCCCGATGCTGCCTGTTTCCAGATATTCCTTTATAAGGTCATAAGGTAAGCCCTGTATGCCAACCAGTTCTTTGAGCTTTCCTTCAGCGAAGATCTTATCGACTCGTTCAGGATTATCTCTGATGGTCCTTGCGGCTATTGTCAGATGCAATGATATGTTCCTGTTATCGGTTCTGGATTTATTGACTTCCGCAATATCTGTAAGTATATTTGCCAGTTTTAAATTAATCATCTTATAATATTCTCTATGTTATAATATCTTTTGAATTAAAATTCAAAGCAAATTATTATATCATAAAATACTTCAAGTTATGAAAAGAAAAGACATAAACCGCCCGTTTTCAAACACTCAAAAATACCAATCTCTCAGAGAAAATATGATACGCGACCAGATCATTTCCCGGGGAGTCAAAGATAAAAAAGTCCTGGATGCATTAAGAAAAGTATCGCGTGATAATTTTGTAGATGAAGAATACAAATCCTCTTCCTATGAAGACAGACCGCTTCCGATAGGTTCGGGACAGACCATATCGCAACCCTATATCGTGGCGCTTATGACTGAAAGTCTGGAACTTACAGGAAATGAAAAGGTCCTGGAAATCGGAACCGGTTCCGGTTATCAGGCAGCCTTACTGGCTGAAATAACAAAGGAAGTATATACAGTGGAGGTAAATACTTCATTATATGAGAAAAACAAGAAATTACTCAAAAAATATAAGAATATAACTATGAGCAACCACGATGGTTATCTGGGTTGGGAAAAATATGCGCCATTTGATAGAATAATCGTCACGGCTGCACCCGATCATATCCCTCAGCCATTTATAGACCAATTGAAAGACGGTGGTATTTTGGTGATCCCAGTCGGTCCTTCAAGCTGGAATCAGATCCTCTATAAAGTTATCAAACAGGGTGGAGTCGTAAAGAAAATAACTTTGTGCGGCGTGGCTTTTGTACCTCTGATAAGAACCAGGCAAATATATAAAAAAATCCAATAGTCTACATCTTCTTTATCGATTATTCCATGAAATAGCAAGGATCATCATTGATTCGATTCATTTCTAAACTGTTTTACCTGCTTTTTAACGATTTGTATTATTAATTACTTCTATTATTTTATTATAATAATTCTTTACATATTATTATATATATGTTTTAATTAATATATTAATACTTTAGACAATTAATTATATGGTATTGACTAACAATTTATTGGAAAAACAAATATATGAGGAAGAGCCTTCCGTAAAATGGGAAAATAGAATAGGCGATATACTCGTAAATGAGGGTTATCTCTCCAGAGAAGATTTACACAAAGCCCTGAGTATTCAAAAGAACGAAGGCGGAAAGCTGGGCTGGATACTGGTAAGCAGCGGATTTATAAACAGAATGCAGTTCTATAAAGCCCTGGCGGAAAAACTTGAATTACCTTTTGTATCCGGTGAAATCGAAAAATATTATTACCGGATTGACACGACTCTGCTCCAGGAAATTGGACCGGAAGAAATTATTGAATATCAGACACTCCCTTTATATATAAAAAATAACAAACTGATCCTTTTGACCTCATATCCAAAAAATGTAAAAACTCTGGAACATTTTAAACATAAATTTGATATAGAGGAAATAGAAGAAAAAATAATAACCGATCAGGATATATCAAATCTGGTAAGAAAACTTTTTAAAAAAAGCCTTCATACCAAAGCAATATTCGGCCTGTACGACAGGAAACCAGAAGAATCGGCATTTATCACAATAACGAAACCGCAGATAATATTTTTATGCACGATTTTGTTGAGCATCGCTTTAGGGCTGTGGTTCTACCCCAGTCAGATACTAATTGGATTATTTGCATTTGTGCAGGTTTTCTATCTGCTGGCGATATTTTATAAATTCATTATAAGTATGGCCGGAATAAGAAATAGATTTGCTGCTGGTAAAAATCACAAAATCGAAAAAAGCCCGGAAATAAAGGAATATCCGGTATACACGGTTCTTGTTCCCCTGTTCAGGGAACCGGAGAATGTGCTAAAAAATATCATAAATGCGATAAACGATCTTGATTATCCCAAGAACAAGCTTGATGTAATATTCCTGTTTGAAGGGAATGATGATAAAACCATAAATATGGCAAAAAATATGAGACCTCCTTCAAGCTGGAGATTTTTCTATGTTCCGAACGGCACCCCTATCACAAAGCCTAAAGCATGTAATTATGGGCTTTATTTCGCCAGAGGTAAGTATCTCGTGATTTATGATGCAGAAGATATCCCTGAACCTGACCAACTTAAAAAAGCACTTGCGGCTTTTCAAAATAGTCCGGGTGAATACGGGTGCTTTCAGGCTTATCTTAATTACTATAATAGAAATGAAAATTTCCTGACAAAGATGTTCACTCTTGAATACACTTACTGGTTCGACTATATGCTAAATGGTCTTTATAAATTTAAACTGCCCATACCCCTGGGCGGAACCAGCAATCATTTTAAAGTGGATGTTCTTAAAAAAATATCCGGATGGGATCCATTTAATGTTACGGAAGATGCTGACCTTGGAATCAGGATGGCCGCCGAAAATAAAAAAGTTGGAGTTATCGATTCTACTACCTATGAAGAAGCAAATAATAACTTCGGAAACTGGATCAGGCAGCGCTCAAGATGGATAAAGGGCTATATGCAGACTTCTCTGGTATATAACAGACATCCCGTAAAGCTTATAAAAACCCTGGGATTCTGGAAATGGTTCTCCTTTCAGATACTGGTTACTGGAACTCCTTTTACCTTTCTGGTCAATCCCATTATGTGGGCTACTTTCCTGTTCTGGGTGTTTGCACATAATTTCGTAGTATTTCCATCTATTCCCGGACCTATAATGCTTATGGGAACCATAAGCCTTATTGCCGGAAACTTAATAATGATCCTTCTTAACCTGGCTGCGGCATTTTCAAGAAGATACTATAATCTGATACCTTATTCACTGCTTAATCCCATATACTGGATATTTCACTCAATTGCAGCATATAAAGCACTATTCCAGCTGTTATTCAAGCCTTTTTACTGGGAAAAAACGAATCATGGAATAACCAAATTTAACTTTATTGCTTTTAAATCAGAGCAGTTACAAAAATTAAACATATAGATTTTTTTCAGTATTAAAACAATAAAGTATATATATTTATTATTTAATGTTTCCCTTTATGCTTACCTCTATATTTTTTAGAGGTATTTTCTTTCCCGATGCTCTTACGGCATCTTCAACCAGTTTGACTATTCCAAAACAACATGGGACTTCCATATGCACAACGGTAACCGAACTGATATTATTATTTTTTAGTATTTCCGCGATCTTATCTCTATAAAACGGCGCATCGTCAAGCTTTGGACAGCCTACCAGCAAGATCCTGCCCTTTAGAAAATCCCGATGAAAATCGGCATATGAAAATGGGACACAATCTGCTGAAATAAGAAGATCGGCATTTTTAAAATACGGAGCATTTACCGGAACCAGCATTATCTGGACCGGCCACTGTTTTAATTGTGATATTCCGGGAGAACCGGAAAAAGATTTAACCGTCTCATCTTTTGCCGAACTGCCTTTATCTTGATCGACTTCTTCTGGATTATCGATTCCTTTTTCTTTTAAATATTCCAGAGCCTGCATGTAAAACTCAGTCTGGCTGTGGTCCTTTAGATGTTTGAGATGAGCTTTTATTACATTTTTCCCCTGTTTTACTATATTTTCCATTACCTTTTTCTCATCATACGGTTCCGCTTCCCTTTCCTCTATTTTTATCGCTCCTTCTGGACATTCTCCTATACAGGCACCAAGACCATCGCAGAACAGGTCACTTACAAGTCTTGCTTTTTCGTCTATAATCTGAAGGGCGCCCTCCGGACAATTAGGAACACACAAGCCGCATCCCGTACATTTATTTTCATCGATCCTTATTATTTTTCTTTTAGCCATTTTTACTTCCTTTCTTTTTATAAAAATACCATCATCGCCGAATTTTTTCACTATCTTTTAATTACTTTTATTCTGGCCATTCAGAGATCCCTTAGTTGGATGGATAAACCACGTTCATTCCTACTATAAATAATAAAATTGAGGTATCATAAATCCAAAATATTATTAGCAACTTTCGGTCTTTTATGGATAAGGAAGAAATAATAAAAATCTTAAAAGAAATAAGTGTTCTCCTGGAAATAAAGGATGAAAACTCTTTTAAAATAAGAGCCTATCAGAATGCCGCGCGATCTCTTGAAGCATCGGATATCGATTTATCCGGTGATCTGAATATAAGGGACCTCACCTGCATAAAAGGAATAGGCGCCCATATTGCCGGGAGAATAAAGGAATTAATCGATACCGGAAAATTAAAATTTTACGAAGACCTGAAAAAATCCAATCCCCCCGGTCTTATCGAAATGCTCGGTATACCCACACTTGGTCCAAAGAAAATTAAATACCTTTTCGACAATCTGGGTATAAGCAGTATCGGAGAACTGGAATGTGCCTGTATAGAGAACAGACTTGCGGATCTACCCAATTTCGGTGAAAAAACTCAGGGTAACATACTAAAAGGTATCGAGATTTTAAAAAAGTTCCAGGGCAAGTTTCTTTTTTCCGATATTATAGAAGAAGCCGAATCAATACACAGGAAAATACAGGATTTCAAATATGTCAAAAGAGCAAGCCTTGCAGGCAGTGTTCGCAGAAAGAAAGAAATAGTAAAGGATATAGACATTGTAGCAAGCACCAATAGCAGCAGTGAGATAATGGATTTCTTTACCGGTGTAAAAGAGGCCAAAGACGTAATTGCCAGAGGAGACACCAAATCAAGTATAAGACTTAAATCCGGAATCAATGTGGACATCAGGACAGTCGATGATTTTCAGTATCCATACGCCCTCCATCACTTTACCGGAAGCAAGGAACATAATACCGCCATGAGGACCGCGGCCAAAAAAGAGAATATAAAAATGAATGAATACGGGCTTTTCAAAAACGGCAAACTTATCAAATGCTCCGATGAAAAGGACATTTTTAATTTCTTCTCGATGGACTGGATCCCTCCTGAATTACGTGAAAATTATGGAGAAATCGAAGCAGCAAGAAACGGGACTCTTCCAAAACTGATAGAAGAAAAAGATTTAAAGGGAATTTTTCATATTCACACCACCTACAGCGACGGTAATGTAGATATAGAACATATTTGCAGCCATTTACAAAAAATGGGATTCGAATACGCAGGAATAAGTGAGCACAGCAAAACAGCTGCATATGCCGGAGGATTAAAGGAGAAAGACATTGACAGATATCTTGATGAAATTGAAAGATTAAACCGGAACTACAGTGATTTTAAAATATTCAAAGGAATAGAATCCGATATCCTACCCGATGGCAACCTTGATTATAGCGACCAAATCCTTTCCAGATTCGATTTCGTAATAGCTGCCATTCATTCCAATTTTAATTTCAATGAAGAACAGATGACGGCAAGAATAATAAAAGCTGTAGAAAATAAGTTTACCACTATGGTAGCCCATCCGACTGGAAGACTGCTTCTGGCAAGGGACCCCTATAAGGTGGATATAATCAGAATAATCAATGCGGCTGCAGAAAACAATGTTGACCTTGAACTTAATGCGAGCCCTTTCAGGCTTGATCTTGACTGGAGAATGTGTAAGCATGCAAAAGAAAAAGGGGTAAAGATTTTTATAAATCCGGATGCGCACAATATAAAGAACCTTTATGATTATCTTTTTGGAATAAATATTGCCCGTAAAGGGTGGCTGGAAAAAGACGATGTTCCGAATACCCTGACAGTAAAAGAGATGGATATTTATTTAAAGAATAAAAAAAAATAAATAGTAGCTTTTTAAAACATGAAAAATAAAAAAAATGTAACCCAAAATAATCATATCCATACTGTTATATTCGAACCTGCGGTCAAGAATATTGGCAGGATCGTAAGTATTCTAAACCGGGAGTATCCTGATGAAATCCATACCTCACTTAAGAATAGAAATGCTTTTCAGTTGCTTGTTGCCACTATTCTTTCCGCACAAAGCACGGATAAGCTGGTAAATAAGGTAACCCCGCAGCTTTTTAAAAAATACAGGACCGCGGAAGATTTTGCCAGAGCGGATATAAAAGAGCTTCAGCAGGATATAAAATCAACCGGTTTTTTCCGTAATAAAGCAAGAAATATAATCAACTGCGCAAAAGATATAACAATTAAATTTGGCGGTAAAATGCCGGATAATATAGAAGACCTGACATCGCTTCATGGTGTGGGAAGGAAAACCGCTAATGTGGTGCTGGCAAATGTTTTTGGCAAGCAGGCAATAATAGTCGATACTCATGTAAAAAGAATTTCTAACAGACTTGGCCTTACGGTAAACTCAGATCCTATCAAAATCGAATTCGATCTTATGAATATTATTCCCGAAAAAAACTGGAGCATTTTTTCGCATAGACTAATAGCCTTTGGTAGAACTATCTGCATTGCAAAAAACCCTAAATGCCCCATCTGCAGTCTTCTTAAATACTGCAGATACGGTCAGGAAAATACCTGATATCACGGGATTGCTAAATCCTGAGTAATTTATCTTAAAAGCGTTTCTGTAGATGTGGGGTATACTATCTGCGCTCACCTGTAAAGAAGCGCTAAAATACTTATATCCTTTCTGCTGTCAAATGCTTCTTTTCCTCCCGGCCCCAGGAGCTCTATCTTCTTGAATCCTGAATTTCTGGCCATTTTCAAAAATAGATTTATTTTTAAGGTACAGAGATTGGAAGAGTTTATAAAAAAATCCTCTGACTTACTCTTACTTAACACAGTGATTATAAAGTCTACCCTGGTCTTGATCTTTCCATATTCAAAGTGTTTGATGACAATATATGTCTTTCCGTCTTTTTCGAATACCTTTGGACTGTAAAATCTGTTCTTCTCCATAATATCGGAGTTAAAGTTCAGAAATTGGATTATTGCCACTCCGTGAGGCGAAAGTTTATTTCTTATCTTTTTTATGGCCTGCTTCACATTCCTGCGATTTTTTAAGATAGGAAGCGTATTCCCAAGGCATGTTATAAGGTCGAACCTATCATAGGGGATTTTTTCCAATCCTTCGAATCCTTCTTTCAGCAGTGTGACATTGGGAGATTTTATTATGTTTTCTCTGGCATAATCTATAGTTTCTCCGGAAGGATCGATAGCAATCACTTTCTTTGCATATCCGGAAAAAAATTCAGCATGGTGGCCAGTGCTGCATCCTATATCAAGTACGCTTTTGATCCTGTTATCTTTAAATATACGTAAAAAGAAATCCTTTTCTTTCTTCAATCTTTCGGTCCAGTTTACCTGAAGATCATACAGATCGGGACTGAATTCAAAATTTTTGTCTTTCACTCAAAGCCTCGTTTCAAATATACGTTTTCCTTAAGCAACATGTATGACATTTCACTCATTAATTTTATGATACCATAACATATTTGATTTACCCATATGGAAGACTGCCCTTCCTCTCTCTACATAAACAAAAACTTAAATAAAAATAATAAAAAATAAGAAAATATTTGGACTTAACCTCAATTTAAAGTATATTATAAATCATCTGGCTGATTTACGGATAATTCTCTTTCGTTTTAAAAAAAATTTATTTTGACTTGAAGCAGCAAGATGAAAATAGCGATTACAGCCGATCTACATCTGAAGACTAAAGAAAAATCTCCCGAAAGGTGGAATGCACTTTCAGATATTGTTGATAAGATGATTTCAGAAGATATAAAAACACTGATCATCGCAGGTGACCTGTTTAATGAAGAAAGCCAGAATTATTCCGATTTTGACCAGTTTTGTAAAAATAAAAATATCATCGATAATCAGATTAAATTCTATATAATTCCAGGAAATCATGACCCTTCTCTCAAACAGCAATATTTTACTTCAGGCAATATCAGCATCTATGGGAAACCTGAGATCATTAATTTAGGAGAACCGCCCACTGTTTTTCTTTTTATCCCTTACCAGCCGGCGAGGTCCATGGGAGAAGTCATTGCCGAATACAAAGAAAGTCTTCCTGCAAAATCCTGGATCCTTATTGGACACGGTGACTATGTGGCCGGACTGCGCGATTCCAATCCTTATGAGCCCGGTATTTATATGCCTCTGGCCAGAAATGATGTCCAGTATTATAATCCCGCCGTAATAATACTGGGCCATATACATAAAAAAATAAATCTGGGTAAAGTCTATTATCCCGGATCGCCGAGCGGGCTTGATATCAATGAAACCGGAAAGAGGAGCTTTTTAATATTAAATACTGGCACGCTGGAAGTAATGGAAAAATCAATCGATACCGACTACATATTTTTTAACGAGTCCCTTATATCCCTGCCTATCGCAAATGAATTTGAATACATGCAAAGAAAAATAGAAGAAACGATCAAGATATGGAACCTGAATAAAAATGAAATACCCGGAGCAAGAATCCGTTTAAAAATCAAAGGATACACATCCGATAAGAGCAGGCTGCTTGAAATAACAAAAAAGACACTCAAAGGTTTTACTTTTTATAATAACGAAGAACCCGATCTGACTGAAGTATCGATATTTAATGATCCAGAAAGAATAGCCATTGTCGAGGAATTCATAAAAGAGATCGGAAAAATGGAATGGGATGATGAAATCGTCTCAAAGGAAGATATTCTGGAAAAAGGTCTGAATATAATTTTAAAAGAATAACCAGATTACCTGAATCAAAGATTTATGGGAATCAAGATCGATAAATTATCAGTAAAAGATCTGGGGCCGATTAAGAGTTTCTCGGCCAGGTTCGGCATGTTTAATCTTATATACAGCAGAAATGAGAAAGGCAAGACTTTCCTTACTGAGTTCATTATATGCTCCCTATTTAAGAATATCGGCCGCTGGTGTTATTTAAGAAAGGGAGGAAAGGGAAAGATCACTATCAGTGGATTAGAGAAAGAAGCGATTGATTTTTCTCCATCATCCAGACAAAAGCTGGAAGATTACTGGGAAACAAGTGAAAAAGGACTTCCTGCATCAATGGCAAAACTCCTTGTAGTAAAAGGCGGTGAGACCGGGATAGAAGATGATGACGGTATAAGCAAATTCCTTGTAAAGGAAGTATTGTCGGGCATAAATGTCCTGGACAAAATAGACAGAGACAGCAATATTTCAAAAACCATAAAAAAAGTAAAGATCGAAGGCGGGAAGATCGAAATATCACAGATCGGAGAAGGCAAGGCATATACTGATGCCCTGGACAAGCTTGACAGCATCGAAAGACAATTCGAAGAAATAGAATCCGGATATACTCAGGGAATACTAAAAACATACAGGATGGAAGAAAAAACCCTGGAGGATAACCTGGCCCGCCTTGACAAAGCCAAAAGACATAAAGCTTACTTTATATCGGAAAAAATAAAAGAACTGGATTCAAAGTTAAAGTATATTCCTGATGACGAATTAAGGAAGACAGAAAATGAGCTTTCTTTATACAAAAGCAAGAAGGAGTATTATAACCAGCTGGATGAAAAATATAAAAACTCTCTCGAAAAAAGTAGGGACTTTAAATGGCTTGAGAGCGCTCTTCCCTATTATAAAGATTTATCATTAAGAACAATAAAAAAACCAGGTAATTTCCTGCTTTTTGTATGTGGACTTTTTGCGGCGGCTGGTATAGCTGCTGCGGTAATTTTATTTTCGTCTTATCAGAAAACTTCCATAACTGCATCGATCCTTTATCTTGCTATTATATGTTTTTGTTTTCTTGGTCTAGTTGCCTCTTCTTTTGTATATATCAAAAAATTCCAAAACTATTCAAAACAGGCAGGTCAAACTGTTGAACTTAATAAAATCAAGAAAGAATTTAAAACGAGGACTGGCAAAGAATTATCGAATATAGCACTGCTTGAATCTGCATTGAATGAAGAAAGAGGATTTTATAGTGAATCGATAGTAATAAAGGAACAAGCAAGCAGTCTTAATGAGGAACTTCTGAAGCTAAATTCTTTCATTAATCAGAAGATAGCAGATATTACCGGAAAGGAATTCAAAGAAAAGGACCGGGAAGCAATAATAAAGGATTTACTGCTATATAACAGGAACATCAAGGATAAGATAGATAAAGAAACACGGGAACTGTATAAACTGGCGGTACCGGAAACAGATTATATCTCTGAAGATATCGGAACCATATATAACGAGCAGGAATATGAAAAGACTCTATCGACACTTGAAAGTGTCAGATTAGGAATCAAAGATCAGGAAGACAGGATTCAAAGGTTAAAAATAAAAATCTGTGAAAAGACCGGAGATGACCTAAGCATCAGCTGGGAAGACTTAATAGAAAATTTACGCCGGAAAAGATTTGAGGTACAAAATGAACTAAGAGAAATAACTGCAAATATCGCAGCTGGCTATAGTGTTCACAAAATTATCTCAAGACTGCGGGAAGAAGAAGATGTAAAGATACAGGAAGGATTGCAGTCGAAAACAGTCCTGATGCCATTAAAGGAAATAACAGGAAGATATAACAAACTCTCACTGGATAATGATAGGTTGATTGTTTCGGACCAGTATGATGATTTCGATATAAGAGATTTAAGCACGGGAGCCAAAGAGCAGGTAATGCTGGCTTTGAGAGTCGGCTTTACTTCAAAAATCTTGAAAGAAGATACATTGTTTTTGATTCTTGATGATGCGTTTCAACATTCGGACTGGCAAAAACGTGAAATACTTATAAATAAACTTGCAGATATTGCAAACAAGGGATGGCAGGTCATCTACCTGACCATGGACGATAATATAAGAGAATTATTCGATAAA
>CAZYQD010000012.1:3116-4805 GCA_964649405.1 uncultured Actinomycetota bacterium | reverse complement strand
ATGGCAGGTCATCTACCTGACCATGGACGATAATATAAGAGAATTATTCGATAAAACCGGTAAAAAATTTGAAGCAGGTAAATATATCAACCTGGAGTTATGAAAATTTAAGATTCTTGAGAATAGGTAATCCGTTGACCTCACAAAATATTTCTTATATCACAAAAAGGGAAGCTTTTCTTTCTTTAAAAAAGCTATGGCCTGACTGGAAGCTATTAGCTTGTTTGAACCGTTTCTCACAATAATATTATAAGTGGCGGTTGATTTCCCCCTGCTTACTTCTTTTGCCTCGGCTCTCAGTGTATCACCGGTAACAGAGGGTCTTATAAAATTTATATTGATATCCAGTGCAACCGCGACTGTACCGTAAGAGTTTGAGGCAGAACCAAAAGCCACATCCAGAAGAGAAAATATCGCGCCGCCGTGGGTAATCGAGAAAAAATTCTCATAACTTTTAAGGACCTTCATTTCGGCAATGGAGTGCCCCTCGCTTAACTCTATGATCCTGATATTAAAAAGTCTCGTATAGGGTTCTTTCTCTACGTTTACTTTAATTTTTTCAAGCATATTTTCGTTCATGATATAATCCGATACTCAAAAACTGCGCATAAAAACCAGGTATAATGTTTTAGGATATTTTTACAGGCTCTTTATTTTTTTCCTTATCTTTTTCGATATCAGGTAACTTTTTCTTCGAAGCAATATTGGAAAGCTCTATTAGTCTGTTACGCGGACATGCTTCAATGCACTTTCCGCACATGACGCATTTTGAAAAATCAAAGTTGGGAACAGATTTTTCCTCATCCCAAAGTATGGCTCCACTCTCGCATGCTTTGAAACATTTCCTGCAGTGCAGGCATCCCATATCGCATCTTTCCCTGCCCGGTATATTCTTCAAGGATTCATAACTGCACTGATACACTATATTCGCTTTTGCGGGAACAAGTTTTATAATTCCCATGGGACATTCTTTAACACACAGGCTGCATCCGATACATTTATCAGGATCTATTACTGCCACATTTAATTTTTTATCGACACTTATGGCATTATTTGGACAGACTGCTACGCAATCACCATATCCCAGACAACCGTAGGGACATCTCTTATTCCCTCCTACAAGTTTGGTGGCAACTTTACATGATTTTATGCCGGTATAATCACCTATTACACCGGAATTACCGTAGCAGTGTACCACTGCCTTCTTATTTATTTTGGAGGAATCCACCTCGATTCCCAGTGTTTTTTCCAGTTCCTTTAGCATCACGGGATCCCTCAGAACAGTAGCGCACGTATTTGTAAAAAAAATATTCTTATCCTTTGCCAGTGCCTGAGCATAGGCAAAACATCCTGCAAAACCGCAGGCACCGCAATTAGCCCCTGGAAGACATCCGGAAATTTCCTCGACTTTTTTAAGAGATTCGGGTTCTTTCGGAAGAAACTTATATACCAAAAAAATCAATACGCCGCATACGATGCCTATTGAGCTTAAAATTGATATAGTCAATATATTCATAATTATTTAATCCGCTATATATTTTTTACATTATATCATTCCATTGAAACCAACGAATGCCAGTGCCAGAAGTGCTGCAACCAGAAAAGCTACTGGCAATCCTCTCATGGATTTTGGAGAATCCGAAAGATCAAGTTTCTCTCTTATGCCTGACATCATAATAATAACCAGAG
>CAZYQD010000012.1:0-3106 GCA_964649405.1 uncultured Actinomycetota bacterium | reverse complement strand
CAGAGTATATCCAACTCCAGCTCCTAAAGCATTTACGATACTCTCCAGGACTGTGTAATTTTCTGTTGAATTTATTAGCGCTATAGCCAATACTATACAATTTACAGTAATAAGGGGTAAATAGATTCCCAGTGCATTATACAGGTTTATATTTGTTCTCCTTATGATAATCTCCGTTATTTGCACAAGGGATGCTATAATCAGAATAAATATCACAATTTTCATAAATTCCACTTTATACGGAACCAGTATATAGTTATAAATAACAGAAGTGGAAACAGAAGCAAGCAGCATTACCAGGGTCATCGCTATACCCATACTGAAAGCATTTGATAGTTTTTTAGATATTCCGAAAAAAGAGCATAAGCCCAGAAACTTGGCAAGGACCATATTATTTATAATGACCATCGATATAAATATGGTGAGAAGGTTATTCATTTTTCATCACTCCTACCAACCTCAGCAATGCCATCATGATTCCTATTACAAGAAAAGCTCCCGGAGGAGATATAAAGAAAATCAGGGGATGTGCAGATAAACCTGGAACGCTGAATAACTGTCGCCCGAATAATTCAATTTTTCCCGTACCCATAACTTCCCTTATAAATGAGATTATTATGATAGAAATTGTAAAGCCTATTCCGGTTCCTATTGCATCCGCAATAGAAAGCAGTACCGGATTTTTCGAAGCAAATGCCTCTGCTCGCCCCAAAATAATACAATTTACTACAACTAGTGCAAGATAGATTCCAAGTGATTCATAAAGCGGGGGAAGATAAGCTTCAAACATCAGATTTAAAATAGTCACAAATGTGGCTATTACAACTATAAAGACAGGAATTCTTACCATAGAAGGTGTCGCTTTTCTTATGCTTGAAATCAATACATTTGAACAAAGGAGTACAAATATCACACCTGCACCCATGCCAAAAGCATTGGAGACCGATTTTGTAATAGCCAGGACCGGGCAGAGTCCAAGAATAAGTATAAATACAGGATTGGATATAATAATACCTCTTACAAGCTCTTTCCAGAATCCACTTCCGATTTTTTTATTTTCTTTTACATCCTGCATCTGCGGATGACAGCTCAGAGATTGCCCGTAATCATCTTTTTCTTTATTGTCATTCATTTCAATCTTCCATTCTTTTAAAGATCTGGAATTGTAATATGCTTCTACTCAAGAGTGTCTATTACTTCAACCATTTTTTCCCTTATAGCATCTACCACAGCCCTTGAACTTATGGTTGCACCGGTAATTGCGTCTATTTTACCACCCTCCGAACTAAGGGCAATGTCACTCGCAGATAGTCCCTTGAACTGATCAGTAAACGAGCTTTCAGTTATTTTACTCCCAACACCGGGGGTCTCTGTCTGTGAAAGTATGGATATTCCTATAATTCCAAAATCGTTATCCAGCCCCACAAGAACATCTATATTTCCGCCGTAACCACTGCCGCTGGCTCTAAAAGCATAACCGGTTTTTGTGTCATCCTGATATATGGTATATACTTCACCCTCAAGTTCATACTGGCTCATCTCCGGAAAAATCTCTTCAAGAATAGCGGTGACTTCTTCCTCCCTTCTGGATTCCACGACTGTTGAAGTAAAACTATTGACTGCAATCAGCAGGATCATTGAAATAGTCACAATTATAGCCAGAAAAACAACCGGATATGCTTTATTTGATAAAATTTTCTTAAACATTTTTCTTTTTCCTGACAAAACCAAATGGTTTTATTCTTACATATTTATCCATAAGGGGAACAAAAGCATTCATAATAAGTATAGAAAAACATACCCCTTCAGGCATATTGCTGAAATTCCTCATAAGAACCGTAAGTATTCCAAGCCCTACTGCAAATATTACTCTTCCTTTCCAGGTCACCGGTGAAGTCACATAATCAGTAGCCATAAAAAATGCGCCGATCATAAGGCCGCCGGCCATTACCTGAAACAATACATCCTTTCCCATCAAAAATGATCCCAGCGCAACGATTCCTATATATATTACAGGGATCTTCCAGTCAATTATACGTAACACCAGAAGAATCACTGCTCCGATCAAAATGAGTAATACCGATGTCTCTCCCAGTGAACCTCCCCTATTTCCAAAAAAAAGATCTTTGTATAAAGAAAGCTTATCTGCATGATAGGTGAAGTTGTCACTTAAAGGAGTGGCCCCGGTTATGGCATCATAATTAAAATGCGGAGGGAGGACCCAGGAAGTCATTTCGTTAGGAAAACAAACGGATAAAAATGCCCTTCCTGCCAGGGCCGGATTGAATATATTATATCCCAGCCCCCCGAAAGCTTCCTTTACAATGGCTATAGAGAAAAAGGCGCCGATCACGACCATCCATAAAGGTATCCTTGGAGGCAGGGTAAGAGCCAGGAGCAGCCCTGTGACTACTGCGCTCCCATCCATTATAAATCTTTTCTTGCGTACTTTCTTTATTACAAATTCTGAAAGGACAGCAGTTGCAATACTGGTAAGTATTATATAAATTGCATAATATCCAAAGAAATAAATCGCTGCTGCGGTAGGAAAAAGCAGAGCAACCACGACTATAATCATTATCTTATTAGTAGAAAATCCTCCCCATATATGGGGCGCATGTGAAATTAATAATTTATCGTTTTCCATTTTTTTAATCGATAACTTTTAAAAGTTGGCTTTTACCTGTTTTTATATAACCTACAATAGGTATATTTGCCGGGCAAATATAAGAACAGCAGCCGCATTCTATACAGTTTTCAATATAATATTCCCTGCAAACTTCAAAGTCGCCCCTTTTTACATATCTGACATATACCAGAGGCATAAGCTTCATAGGGCATATATTCACGCATCTGCCGCAATTTATGCAATTTTGTTCAAAAGGGACTCTGCTTTTTCTTACAAGTATGCAATTCATGCCTTTTGTCACCGGAAAATCGGTATTTACTATAGAAATCCCCATCATCGGTCCTCCGATGATCATATAATTGGCTCCGTTCTCCGTTTTACCGCAGCTATCAATAAGGCGATCTATAGTTGTACCCAGTCTCACAAGTAAATTTTTAGGATTTTCAATTGCTCCGGTAACCGTGACTATTCTATCTG
>CAZYQD010000011.1:0-19879 GCA_964649405.1 uncultured Actinomycetota bacterium | reverse complement strand
GGTATTCGATGCGCTTCTTCATCCCTTTTCAATGATATATGTGATACTCATCTGTATCAATTCCGTTTTTCAGACCAAATTTGGCGAAGGGGTGTACTGGAAGGGCAGAAGATATGATGTCTATGGTGAAGATTCTTTAGAGCTAATTAATGATAGACAGAGATAGTTAAAATAATTACAATTCTGCAGACTTTTAATTTTTTCAATTACAGAGACTCTTAAACCATCGAATTTTTCTTCATGTAACGAAATAGGATTTTAAACATATTCAGGTATATGCAGGTACAACATCGAAAAATATTTGATATCCACTGCCTTCGTATATAGAATACCAGCACAATTTAATTGACAAAGCTAGCCATATTATTTATAATACAGATACTATGATACCCAGATTTATAACAATACAGATAATAAATAGTTTAAAACCTTCTAAAGTAATAGGAATTTTTGGCCCCCGAAGATCGGGTAAAACCATACTCATGAACCTGATAAAAGAAAAGATTGGCACAGATGATATATTAATGGTACATGGGGAAAATCTGGATGTTGCTGAAATTTTATCAAGCCAGCGTACTGCTATCTTAAAAAGATTTATTGGAAAGAATAAATATTTATTTGTTGATGAAGCTCAAAAAATTCCTAAAATAGGAATTAACCTTAAATTGATCGTAGATACTATACCGGAAGTTTCAATTCTGGTAAGCGGATCTTCCAGTTTTAATCTTAGAAATAAGATCGGGGACCCGCTGGTGGGCAGAAGCCGATACTATTATCTTTACCCCTTATCTTTACTGGAAATTGCTAAAAATGATTATTTAAGACAAAAAGAAATCCTGGAGGAACAGTTAATTTTTGGTTTTTACCCTCAAGTGTATACTTCTGAAACAATTGAGCAAAAAAAGAATGAGCTTGAATCTATCCGTGACGGCTATCTGCTAAAAGATATACTGGAGTTGGATAATCTTAAGGACAGTCTGTTTATTTTTAACCTCTTGAGGCAAATTGCTTTCCAGATAGGTAAAGATGTTTCATATTCAGAACTTGCTTCAAATTTAAATGTAAATAAAAAAACCGTAATGAGATATCTGGAACTGCTGGAAAAAAGCTATGTCTTATTTTCCCACCAGGGATTCAGCAGAAACTTAAGAAAGGAATATACAAAAAGTCCCCGTTACTATTTTTGGGACAATGGAATACGAAACTCTTTGATTTCTAATTATAACCGGCTTGCCTTAAGAGATGATTCAGGTCAGCTCTGGGAAAATTTTTTTATTTCTGAAAGAATTAAGTATCTGACTTATAAACAAATAGCTTCGAATAGGTTTTTCTGGCGTACTTATGATAAAAAAGAAATCGATCTTGTAGAAGAACGGGAAGGGAAATTGTATGCCTTTGAATGCAAATATACAAAAAAAGATGCCAGAGTTCCTAAAGATTTTATTCAGTCCTACCCAAAATCTCAATTCTTTTTAGTAAATAGGGATAATTACCTGGATTTTCTGACCTAAAGACTAATAGATTTTAGTTTCATTTCTTTAAGAAATGATCCAGCAACTTAAATCCTTCATCAAAATACAGGCCGCTCTCTTTTGCTGAAAATTCGTCAAACTTTTGTATTTTGCTGTCTGCTTTGCTGAGACTATCATAAATCATAAAAGGTACAGGTTCGGCCGTATGGGTCCTTACCGATATGGGAGTATAATGGTCGGGGAGTATCATCATCCTGTAATGGGTACCCTGTTTGTCCATGGCCTCTTTTATGGGTCCTATGACCTCCCTGTCAATTATCTCGATGGATCTAACCTTATCTTTTATATTTCCATGATGACTGCATTCATCCGTAGCTTCCAGGTGCAGATATACGAAATCCTTTCCACCTTTAAGCTCGTTTATGGCCGCATTCGCTTTGCCCCTGAAATTGGTGAGAATGGTTCCGGTGGCACCCTTGACATCAACAGGTTTGAGTCCTGCTAAAATACCAATACCTTTCAAAAGATCAACAGCAGATATTATCGAACCATTTAATTTATATTTTTTATAAAAATTATTCAGTGTAAGCTTTCTGCCTTCTCCCCATATCCATATCGAGTTTGCGGGATTCAAACCTTTTTTTATCCGCTTCTTATTCAGCGTATGTACACTCAGTAGATCGCGGCTCTTTGTCATCATATCCAAAAGTATACCGCTGTCCGGACCTGCGGGAAGGAACCCGGCAATCTTTTTACCCAGTATATCATGAGGAGGAGTAAGAATATTTCCACCCTTACCGTCGCTTGATACTATTATGTGTCTGTAGCTGACTCCAGGATAAAATTTTATTTTTTCGGTCCCGATCCTGTTGTCAATAAATTCGATAAGTTCCCCCGAATCATCAGTAGAGATTTCTCCTGCACTATAATCCAGCATAGTCTTATCGGCATAATCATCCTCTTCGGATAATGTGACAAGGTTACACCTGAATACTACATCTTTTTCTGAAAAATCGATGCCCATGCTTACTGCTTCGAGAGAAGAACGTCCCGTATGATATTTTCTTGGATCATATCCGAGTACGGATAAATTAGCGACATCGCTTCCGGGCACCATCCCTTCCGGAATTGTCCTTACCGTACCAATTTCACTATTTCTGGCTATATTATCCATGAATGGAGTCTTCGCATATTGCAGAGGGGTCCTGTCGCCCAGTTCTGCAATCCTGTAATCAGCCATTCCATCTATTAGTATTATTATATATTTCATATATTTTTAAATTCCAAGAATATCGGATATCACATCCCTCATCTGGTCCGTTCTGCAAACAGTTTTGTGAAGGATCTCTCTCCTTTCAAGATCCTTTAAAGCGGGAGGGACTCTTAACCCTGAGATCTTTGAAATCACTTTTATCAACGAAAATTCATCCATACCTGTATATTTCGCATCAATTGCCTTTGCCACACTGCCCGGGAATTTAAAAGGACTCGCTGTAGAAGAAATGACAGTTTTAGCCTTATCACCGCTTTTTTCCACATATTTCCGGTAGACATTGTATCCTACGGCAGTATGAGTATCTATCAGATAATCAAAATTGGAAAATAAATATTTTATTGTCTCAAATGTTTCCTTATCTGTTGCAAAGCCCCCGTAAAAATCAACCATCTTATTCTTCATGCCGGCCGTTATTTCAAACTCTCCTTTTTTATTCAGGCTGTCTATAAGATCATTTAATATATTCGAGTCACCGCCGGAGATATCATACAGCAGACGTTCCAGATTGCTTGAAACCAGAATGTCCATCGAAGGAGAACTGGTGACAATCAGTTTCCTTTTCATATCATATTTCCCGCTATTTATAAAATCATAAAGCACATTGTTTTCATTGGAAGCGCATATGAGCCTGCCCACCGGAAGTCCTATTTTTTTCGAATAATACGCTGCCAGAATATTTCCAAAATTTCCAGTCGGGACCACGATATTAATGCTTTCTTCTTTCTCTATTTTACCCGTTCTAATAAGAGTCAGGTAAGCATTCACATAATAGACCACCTGAGGTATGAGCCTTCCGATATTGATAGAATTTGCCGAGGAGAAAATAAATCCATTGTTATTTAAGATCCTGTTAAACGCTGAATCGGAAAAGATTTCCTTCACTCCTCTCTGGGCATCATCAAAGTTTCCCTCGATTGTCACAACATATGTATTGTTTCCTCTCTGGGTGGTCATATGCCTTTCCTGAATCTTGCTTACTCCATCTTTAGGAAAGAATACGATTATCTTCGTTCCTTCGACATCGGCAAAACTCTCCAGAGCTGCTTTACCGGTATCACCTGAAGTTGCGGTGAGTATTACTATCTCTTTATCGATATCATTCTTTGCTGCGGCTATTTTTAATAGGTGCGGAAGCACTGCAAGAGCTATATCCTTGAAGGCAAGAGTTGGTCCGTGAAAAAGCTCGAGAAAAAAAGCTCCGCCTTTTTCAACAAGCGGCACGATCCCGGGATCATCGAATTTTTCGTCGTAAGCTTTTTTAATGCAATACTTGAGTTCTTCTTCGGTAAAGTCAGTAAAGAACTGCCTTATTATATATAACGCAAGGTCCTTATAATCCATCTTTATAAGGCTATCCAGAGACAGATCGATCCGGGGAATTGCATCGGGAACGTAAAGCCCTCCATCCGAAGCTATACCCTTTACTATTGCCCGGGATGAACTTATGGGACCATCGACTCCTCTGGTACTTCTGTAATATACATCAGACATTTTTTCTCCGATTTCCGGATGATTGATATTATTTTTTAATGTCCGAATAAAAATTTAATAAGAATTATCTCATGAGAAATTGCTCTGCGATTAACTCAAATCTTCCACCCTGATAACGCTAAGGACTTTGACCACGACATCAAGTTTGGACATCTCTTTTATCGACCTGGATAAATTTTTGTTGACCACTTCATGGGTAATAAATATAAGCCTCGCACTTTTCTCCATGTCTCTCTGTTTCTGCACCATCGATTCGATACTGACCAGATTTTTACCGAATACTTCCGCAATCCTTGCCAGGACACCGGGCTTATCCACTACATCCATAAGAATGTAGAATTTACTTACGGTATCATCGATTGATTTGAACTTTTTATTTTCAAAACAACTGCAGCCATAGATTATCCCTTTTTTCTCCCGGTCAAAGTTACGGGCGATTTTTACAATGTCGCCTACTACCGAACTTGCGGTGGGTTTATCCCCGGCGCCTTTTCCATAACTCATTATCTCCCCGACATAATTGCCGTAAACATAAACAGCGTTGAAAGTATTTTCGATTGAAGCAAGTATATGATCTGCCGGTATAAGTGCCGGGTGCACCCTTACGCTTATTTCGCCATTTTCTTCGAGCCCGATTGCAAGAAGCTTAATTCTATAACCCATATCCAGCGCATTTCTTATATCATCGGATGAAACGCCTGTTATTCCCTCTTTATATACATCATTTAGTGTGACTCTTGAATTGAAAGCTATGGAACTCAAGATTGCCAGCTTGCAGGCTGAATCATAACCTTCGATATCCGACGATGGGTTCGATTTTTCCGTATATCCTAGTTCCTGCGCTTTCTTAAGAGCATCATCAAATGAAAGGTTATCTTTCTCCATCCGTGTAAGTATATAATTTGTGGTTCCGTTGACTATCCCTACGATCTCGTTGATGTTATTTGAGGCCAGAGATGATTTAAGGGGTTCTATTATTGGTATACCGCCGCCCACGCTTGCTTCAAACAACAGATCCACATTGTTCTTTTCTGCTGCTGCAAGTAAATCTCCTCCCCGGTTGGCAAGGAGATCCTTATTTGCAGTAACCACATATTTTCCCGAACTCAAGGCTCTGTAAACATAATCATAGGCAGGATCTATTCCACCGATGAGCTCAACCACAATATCGATACTCTCGTCCTGCAGAACATCGTTGACGTCACTGCTTATTTTTATATCTTTTAGTCCTGCCAGGGAAGAGGAATCGATCTTCTTTAAGTCCTTTTCGGCGATCCTTACGATATTTATATTCTTTTTTATCTTCTTTGCAAGATAACCCTTCTGTTCCCGGATCAGGGAATAAACACCGCTAGCAATATAGCCAAAGCCTATCATTCCGATATTTATATCTTCTATGTTTTTATTTTTTATATAATCCGACATCTTTCATCACCAAATCCTTATAAGTTTGTCTTTTTATCCAGATCCAGCTATCACCATTTTCCACAGCTGCTACTGCACTTTTTGGCTGGCTGTTATAATTGCTCGAAAGAGCATAACAATAAGCGCCGGTAGTTGCTACGACAATAAAATCACCACTTGAAACCTGTGGCAATTTTATGTCGTGTATTATCACATCCCCGCTTTCACAATGTTTTCCGACTATTGAGTAATGCATTTTACCGCTGGACGGTGTATTTCTACCATCATCCATCTTATTTGCGATATATGCATCATATTTAGCCTGATACAGCATTGGCCTTATATTATCAGACATGCCTCCATCTACTAAAATATATTTTTTTGCTCCATCTATTTCCTTGATCCCGCCGACTTCATACAGCGTCACGCCGGCCTTCCCAATAATGGATCTACCTGGTTCAAGGTGCAGTTTATCAAGTCTGACATCAAACTTTTTCTCATATTTCTTTACTGCTTCATATACTAATTTCGATAGATCCTCTATCTCCGGGGGTTTCTCTTCAGGAATATATTGTACTCCCAGCCCACCGCCAATATTTATCCGTTTTATACTTATATCCAGTTTATCTCTTATCATTCTTATAAACTTAATCATGACTTCAACGAGCTCGCTGTAGCAAGATAGATTGAATATCTGAGAACCCAGATGAGCATGAATTCCGGTAAGATCCAGATATTTATATTGACCGACTTTTTTTATAGCCTCGACAGCTGTATTATTATGCAGACCAAAACCAAATTTGGAATCTATCTTACCGGTCTGAATATATTCATGAGTACCGGCTTTGATACCGGGATTGATCCTCAACATGATCTTTTGCCTCATTTTATTTTTTTCGCATAATCCTCCCAGTGTTTGAAGCTCCATGAAATTGTCCACCATGAAATGCCCGACTTTACTTTCCAATCCATACTTGATTTCTTCGTATGACTTGTTATTTCCGTGAAAATATATCTTTTCCGCAGGAAAGCCGCTGTTTAGAGCTACGAAGAGTTCTCCTCCCGTAGACACATCTATTCCCAGACCTTCCTTATCTATGAGCTGGCACATTGCGGTGCATATAAATGCTTTGGCAGCATAAGTTATATCCACTTCAAGATCTGTAAAAGTAAAATTCTTCTTATAGCTCCTGCACCGGTCTTTTACGGTGGCTATATCAATAATATATAGCGGGGTCCCATATTCTTCTTTTAATTTCACGAGATCATTACCGCCTATGACCAGATGTCCTTCCCGGTTGATCTCTGCGGTGATCGGAAGTATCATTTTTATCTTCTCTCCAGTTTAAGTTTTTCGGTATATTTATTGATTATAAAGTCAATTAAATTATTTAATCAAGATATTTCTGTACGCTACATTTTTTGAGGAGCGCTCACGCCAAGCAGTTTCAACGCATTCCGGAGTACCTGTCTTACCAGCAGGATCAAAACAAACCTGTCTCTATCGACAGCCGCTCCGTCCCCGTCATCGTTTACCACTCTGAAATTGTTATAGAAATAATGAAATCCGGTTGCCAATCTGTAAAGATATCCTGTAATAAGATACGGGGCATTGTTCCTGCAGCTGTTATAAATTATATCCGGATATAAAATCATTATTTTTGCCAGCTGTCTCTCGCTAATACTCTTAAATTCCATTTTTGATATATCTATTTCATCAAGGTTATAAGTCCCTGGTTCAATATTAACCGGACCGGTCTCTCTTATCTTCTCTAAAATACTTTCGATCCTGGCATGCGCATATTGCACGTAGTACACAGGATTTTGGTTCGATTTCTGTTTGGCAAGGCTTATATCGAAGTCCATTGGAGTATCGAAAGAATTCATACTGAAAAAATACCTTACTGCATCTTTCCCCACTTCCTCTATCAAATCTCTCAAGGTATAGATCTTCCCTTTTCTTCTGGACATTTTCAAAATCTTGCCGCTATCCACAATATTTACCAGCTGTCCTATTATTATCAACATTCTATCTTCTGCCAGTCCCATTGCTTTTCCTATAGACCTAAGTCTATCCACATAACCATGGTGATCGGCCCCGAGGACATATATCAATTTGTCATATCCTCTCTTTATTTTATCCATCAGATATAATATATCGGAAGCGAAGTAGGTGGGATTACCATCCTTTCTTATTACCACCCTGTCCTTATCTTCCACATACCGGGAAACCCTGAACCACAAAGCTCCATCTTCCTCATAAACTATACCCTTATCTTTTAAATCAGTGATCAATTTCTCCAGATTTGTATTTTCATACAGCCAGCTTTCATAAAACCACTGGTCATACCGGACACCCATTAATTCCAGAGTCTCGCATATATACGATACCATCATCCTGATTATTTCTTTCTTAAAAGGTCCGGTTTCTACTTCTTTTTCCCCGTTTTTTTCAACTATGAAGCGGTCGTTATATTCACTAATAAGTCTATCCACTGCCAGGGATACCGATTCCTGCGGATATCCATCTTCAGGATAACTGATAATCGTGCCAAAATGTCTCAGGTATATACACTTTGCACAATCACTAAATTTATCCGCCTGTGTGCCGTAATCATTGACATAATATTCCCTGAATACCTCATATCCGTTTGCGGAATAAATATTTGCCAGGCTGTCTCCCAGCGCTCCCCACCTGCCGTGACCTACGTGAAGACTGCCGGTAGGATTGGAACTTACATATTCAAGCTGTACCTTTACTCCTTCCCCGCTCCGGTTAGATCCAAATTTTTCTTTACCTTCTATGATGCTTTTCAGGTTTTCTTTTATAAATTCATCCTTCAAATTAAAATTAATAAAACCCGGCTTTACTATATTTACATCTTTGATTTGATCCCATTTTGAAATCAATTCATTTTCAATCTTTGATGCAACCTCAAAAGGATTTTTCTTTAAAATCGGCGCAAGGACCATTGCAGCATTGGTCGAGAGATCGCCGAATTTTTCATTCTTCGGCTCTTCGATTGTCAGGTTATTTAAATTTGATTCGGTCTCCGCAAGTCCACGAGCATAATCCTGGATTTTTTGTTTTAATTCATTTATTACCATTATTTGTTCTTTCACTGGAGCCGACGACCGGACTTGAACCGGTAACCTGCTCATTACGAATGAGCTGCTCTACCAATTGAGCTACATCGGCCTATAAACCGGAAAAAAAAGTGCTTCTAAGAGCTTCCGCCTTCGACCTTGTCTTTACCTTCCTGGTTTCTGGCTTCTTCGCCGGTATCTCCCTTGATCTCCACTCTTTCGTTAGTTATCTCGACTTCGGATAAAGGAACGGATTTCCTGGTTTCGCTGTCAAATTCCACAATCAAAGAATTTTTTAAAGGTTCATATCCGCAGACTCCGCCGCATCCCAGACTGCATTTTACCTTTATTCCTCTTTCCGGCGCTTTTTCCATGAACTCCCTGTATGAATCATATTCATATTTCAAACAGCACATAAGTCTCCCGCATATTCCGGATATTTTAAAAGGATTCAAGGGTAGATTCTGATCCTTTGCCATTTTTATAGAAATCGATTCAAAATCGGTCAGAAAACTCTTGCAGCACAGGTTCATCCCACACGGTCCCAGTCCTCCCACTATCTTTGCTTCATCTCTCACACCGATCTGCCTCAGCTCTATCCTGATCTTAAAATAAGTGGCGAGTTCTTTTACCATTTCTCTGAAGTCCACTCTTTTTTCGGAAGTAAAGTAAAATATCATCTTGCTCTTATCGAACATAACATGAACACTTATCAGTTTCATCTTGAGATTGTATTTCTTTGAAAGCTGATTGAATTTCTTGGAACCTTTATCCTCCTTGTCGTGGTTCAGTTCATCGACAGACAAGTCGTAATATGTGGCTTTTCTTATTACTCTGTTCAGGGGAGTAGTAATATCACTTTCGCTTATATCAATCGAAGGTACGACGACTTCACCGATTTCCTTTGCTTCTTCATCTATATGGCAAATTACTTTATCTCCCACTTCAAGTTTTATCCCGGCAGGGTCAAAGTAATGTACCGTATCATTTTTTCTAAACATTATACCCACAATCAAAGACATGACTTTCACCTCTTATCACTATATATATTCTGAAATTGAAGGAAAATGTTATCCAGCGCCAATTCTGAGTTAATAGAATAGTTAAGATAACCTCTATTTCCTTCAACTGTTTCTATCAATTTAAAAATTTTTTCTATTCTGACATCCCCCACATTCTTGCCTATAAAAGAATAATTCCTGGAGTAATTCAGGCCTTCCTTTCCGGCCCCCAATTTTACCGCAAGTATATCTTCGAGCCAGGCAGATATTATATCAAAAACCCTGCTTATACCCAAATTATGGAACTTACTTATTTTTCTTTTATGTTTTGATTTTAATATCTCGATGTATTTGTTTATATCGCTTTTTTCAAAATCACTTCTTCTTATTTCAATAAAGTCCTTCTCCAGATCCGTTTTAACGGCAGCTTCCATTTTTTTTAGTATTTCGACGAGTCTTAAAGTCAGGTCCATGGCAGCTGCGGAGTGTCTTTCCGGATCTCCTTTAAGGATTTTTTTGATTCCCTCATCCAGATATTTATCCATTATTTCAAAATCGGCTTTCCCCAGAGCATCTTTATCAAATTTAAAGTTCCAATTATAGACAAGGCATCTGGACACAACAGTGGGAAGCATCACAGATATATCTTCCGTGAGCAGCAAAAAAATACTGTCTTCATCGGGAGGATCTTCCAGAGTCTTAAGCAGCCTGTTGCCGGCTTCCTGGTTCATGAGCTCGGATTCTTTGATGATGCATATTTTTTTGCCGGGGATGTAAGAACTTAATCCCATAAACTTCTGCAGCCTGGCTATTTCTTCTATCCTCAATATGTTTCCTTCGGGTTCTATGACCAGGACATTTGGATAGACACCTTTTATTGTATTCCTGCAGACAATACAATTCCCGCATCCCTTTTGCGGGCAGTTTACCGAAGCAGCAAAACTAAGAGCAAGTCTGTATAGAAGTTCGGCATTATTTCCATTAAAAAGGTATGCATGGGAAACATTGTCGCTTTCTATCATTTTAGAAAGCAACTTTATATTCGACCGGTTAGCGTTCTCTTCGGTCAGGAAATCGATATTTTCCAGTATTTTCATCTCTTTTTTTCAAGATATTCACAAACTTTGTTTTTAATCTCTTCAGAGATATTCTTGATACTGTTCTCACCGTCGATAACCACGATCCTTTCTTTATTTTTCTTTGCAATATCAAGATAACCTCTATATATCTTTTCTTTGAAGCTGTCTTTTTCGAGTTCGATCCTGTCAGTCTTTTTATCCGCATCATACATTCTCTTCTTACCTTTGCTCACCTTTACGGACAGCAAAAAAGTAATATCAGGAACCACTCCGCCGGTTGCCCACAGATTCATCTTCAGAATTTCTTTCTCTCCCAATCCCCTGGCTATACCCTGATAAACCACTGTCGAATCAAAAAATCTGTCGCATAATACAATCTTTCCTTCCCTCAAAGCCGGCACTATCACCTCTGACACCAGTTCGGCCCTGGAAGCCAGAAAGAGAAGTGTCTCTGCCAGGGGAGATATATCATTATTTTCTTTATCCAGAAGGATCTTTCTGATTTTCTGACCTATTTTCGTTCCACCGGGTTCAATAGTGGTAACCACATCAAATCCCCTGTTTTTTAAATAATCGCTTAAGATCTCCATCTGGGTAGTTTTCCCCGACCCGTCGAGCCCTTCGAAGGTTATAAAAAGTCCTTTTTTCTTCATAGGAATAAACCTTTTATTTCATGATTAAAATATCTTGAATAATAATATCTTAATAATGGGAATTTTTAAACTTTAATACAGATTTTTAAATTCATGCAGCAGAAAAACAGGATAATTTTCTTTCCCGGCTTCCTGTTTCAATTTGTTATCGGCCGTTATCAGCGGACAATCAAGTGATTGCGACAGTGCCAGATATAAGGAGTCGTAAATAGGTTTTTTGATTTTTCTCGATATTTCAAAAGCTTTTTTCTGAATCAAAATGTCTGTATTGATAATAGAAATAATATCATTTAATTCCGACAGCATATCGGCTATTTTCTTATAAGGGATTTTTAGCTTAAAAACAAAAAAGTTTAAAACTTCATAAACCATCAAATCCGGTGAAGCAATAATGATTTCATCTCCCATGACTTTTTCATGAATATAATCGGCGATCGCAAGATCAAGCTCATTTTCGAAATAATACCATTTTATGACCACCGAAGCATCAAGAACAAATTTTCTCTTGATATCTTCTTTGATTATAAATTCAGCCAGTTCCATCTATTTCCCGGTAACTCTTTTTTCTATCTCTTCCCCGCGTTCCGATCTCATTTTTCTTAACTCCTCGACTATATCTATCTTTTTTTCCGCGGGTAAGAGTCTCATTATCTCCCGTCTCGTATTTCTCAATCTGCTTACAGCATCTTTCTTGCGCTCTAATGCCAGCGCAGATTCGATAGTATTGAAATAATTTTTTGCTGCATCGATTAAAAACTGTGACCTTGTAATATTCTTGATTTTTTTATATTTATCAATTTCTGTAAGAAAATCTTCAGGAATCGATACATTGATCTTAACCATTGTTATCTTCCATCTTTAAAAGTAAATACAATTAAAATTATATTCTTATCTTGATGACATGTAAATATGATTTTACACCTATTTAGAGGTAAATCCAGAGTTAAATAAAGCTATCTATTTTTTGTTCTTCATGTATTGCTTTGCCTGATACATGAAAGCTTCCAGACGGGTCTCTGTGGTTTCCTGCTCCAGTCCATCGAAGGCCAGGTTCAGCCATGGTATCCTGTATTCTTCTCTTATCCTTTTTGATACGGCATTTACAATATTTCCCGGAATACAGGTAAAAGGCAGGACATTGATGATCCCGTCCGCACCTTTTTTGATCCAGTCCACCGATTTTCCTATACTTAAGGCGGCTTCTCCGAACCACTTGATTATATAGGGTTCCGCATTTTCCCAGACATCATAAATATCTGTTTCTTTACTTTCTCTCAAGTAACCCTCCAGCGGCTTTTCCAGCCTGTGATGGCAGTACTGCAGAAATTTATATAGAATCCTATTGGAAAGATAAAACCTTATTCCTCTGGCAAAATCGCCTGTGTTCTCGGCAAGTTCACTGTAACCCTTACCATCCCCGCCATCATGGCCATTCGGACTAAACGATTTTATTATCTTGTAATAAAGATCCGTCTGCTTGGTTATTATATCTATTTTCCTCGTGGCAGTAGTATGGAAGGGCCATTCGCCAAACGCAGGAATCTCGACTTCCCCGCCCAGCGCCTCGACTCTTTTTATTATCTCATTGTTGCTGTAAGGATGGTTCCTCACAAATATCTCTCCGACTATACCGACCAGGGGTTTATCGATCTTTCTGACCGGTATCTTTTCAAAATCTCCTCTTGCTTCTTTCAAAATATCTACCATCCTACCCAGAGTCTTTAATAGAGAATAATTTTCTACCGACATGCAGACATCTTCGATATACTTACTATAAATCTTATTTGTTTGCCCTTTTTCCAGCTCGTATGGTCTTGTTTGCCTCAGCATTTTATTCAGGTAATCGACCGTAAAAATTCCAAGCATTCCCTTCGTTATAAGAACGAGCCCATTTAATCCGCCCATATCATATTCTTTATAGAACTGCCCGCTCTCCGGGGCACCGGGAGCAATGATCGGAACATCTCCATAACCCAGTTCTTTGATTATTATTTTTTGCATCTTATTATACTGTCCGAACCGGCATGGCCCGTATGTTTGCGCCATGAGGAATGCGGATTTTTTGGGATCATTGTGTTTTAATGTCTTAATTATATCTCCCGTGGTTATTATAAAGGGATAGCATTCGCTTCCAAGCGTGTATTTTCTCCCCAATTCCAGGGTCTCATCATCCGAATAAAGCATCTCGGCATCGATACCTGCAGACCTGAAAGCTGCTTTTATGACCACCGCGCCATCGCTCATATATGGGATATATATGGTCCTTCCCTGGCTTTTTTTGAATACTGCATCTTTTATCTTTGGTTTTTCCTGCTCCTGTGAAAAATCCTTTTTATTTCTCACATTCATCAGGGAATCGATAAATGCCTCGCATCTTGTAATCACTCCTGCACCGGCTGAATGCTCATCTACTTCGAGTTTCAAAAAGGGCTTGTTCATCTCCCTTTCAAAATATTGAAATATAAAAGAATCGGGACCGCATCCAAAGTTGGTGATATAAACCGGGTACAGCCTGCTGTCATTATTTATCACTTTTGCTGCACTCATTATCCTGTCCCCGAATTCCCAGTACAGGTTCGGCCATTCTTTCGAAAGATTGATGGAATCGATGGGGAGATAATCAAGGGGTATCACCTTAAAGCCGAGTTCTCTCAATTTCTTTGGAACATCCATGCTGATTGCACGGTCGCAGCTGTTATATGACCTGCTTGACACAACTATCGCAATTTCATCCTTTCCGAGACTGCCGAGTACTTCCTTCCCTCTCGTTTTAACGGATTTGTAGAATTTGTTCTGGGCAAGATATGCCTCGTTTATTGCTTTTTTTATGGATCTTTTATCCTTGCCGAGTTCCTTTCCCAGAGAAGTCAGCTGTCTTTCCTTTATATATTCTTTAAAACTAAAATTAAGAATAGGAGTGAGCAACTTCACTTTTCCCGTATCCAGAGAAGACTTAACGATCGACCAGGTACCCTGTATGAAAGGACAGGGATAACTCCCGGTTCTGTCTCCCTTGATATTATTTTTTTTGGTCGGCATGTCCCTGGTTGTCGGCAGAAACAGGTAATCGACTCCCTTTTCCAGGAGGTTCTGGACATGGCCCAGAGTAGTCTTCATCGGAAAACAGGTCTCGGCTACCGAACACTGCAGGCCGTCGTTTATTATCTTTTTATTTGTTTTATCCGACAGGATAAAGTCAAAACCAAGTTCCGAAAAGAAGGCGTTCCAGAACGGATAGAACTCATGGGTGAGCATGGCATAGGGCATACCCACTTTTGGTGCCCCTGCATTATTTTTAGGTTTATAGGAATTCAACAGAAAATCTTCACGCTCTGCAAAATAGTCGGTGATATCATTTTTGGCTGTTTCTCCCTTTTCATATTTTTCACATCTGCCTCCATAATAAAGCGCAGACTGTCCTTTTATGGAAATCCTCTTTATTTCACACATATTGGGGCAACCCTTACACTCAAACGAGCTGTGGGAATAGCTTACTCCGGCTATGTCTTCGAATCCCCTGAATTTAGTCTTTTCAATGGAGCTTTCAAGTACCCTGATTGCCGTGCCGATTGCCCCGGTCACTTCGTGATTTTCAGGTACTATCACTCCTTTGCCAAGATAATTCTCAAAAGCAGCAATGACGGATTTATTGAATGCAACGGCACCCTGGAAAAAAATCTTACTTCCTATTTTCTTTCTTGCGACTACCCGGTTTATGTAATTCATTGCAATGGAATAAGCGAGTCCGGCAAGAATATCTTCGATGCCGGCCCCTTTCTGATAATGGGAGTAAACATTTGTTTCCATGAAAACCGTACAGCGCTCTCCCAGATTCAAGGGACTTTTCGCTTTAAGTGCCATATCGCCGAAATCTTCTATTTTTATATCGAACCTCTCTGCCTGTTCTTCCAGAAATGAACCGGTACCGGCAGCGCAAACTTTATTCATTTCAAAATCTACCACCACTCCGTCTTCGAGTGATATGAATTTCGAATCCTGGCCGCCAATTTCAAAGATCGTGTCCACCGAGCTGTCGATATCAGCCGCAGCCGTGGCCTGAGCAGTTATCTCATTTATCACAATATCTGCTCCCACAAAATCCCCGATAAGGTATCTTCCGGAACCGGTGGTTCCAACACCTTTTACATTTATCCGGTCGCCTACCCTTGATCCTATGATTTCGACACCTTTTCTTACCGCTTCGATCGGTCTTCCGGCCGTTCTCAAGTAAACTTTTTCAATGAGCCGTTTACTGCCGTCTATTGCCACGACATTTGTGCTTATAGAGCCCACATCGATTCCTATATAGGCATCGACTTTCCCGTCGCCAAAATCATATCTATGAGCCTTGCCCGTAGGTAATTTGGATTTAGAAATAGCAAGTGGAGCCAGTGTCTCACTTTTATATTTGAAGTTTTTCAGGTGGTCGTCTAATTTATCCGCCAGTACCGATATGTCAATACTGCTTGTAGATGACTTCGAGTTCGAACTCAAAGCAGCCCCGATGGCACCTATGGATGCCCGGTGCTCAGGGATTATCATCTTTTCTTCTAGTATATCTTCGAAAGCCTTGACCATTGCTTCATTAAAGGATACTCCTCCGCAAAAGATTATAGGGGGCACGAATTTTTTCCCCCTCACAATCCCCGATTTAAAGCTTCTTGCCATTGCATAACACAGGCCGAGGATTATATCCTCGTCACTTGCCGCCTCTTGCTGTAGATGGATCATATCCGATTTCGCAAATACGCTGCATCTGCCGGCAATAGTCGAGGGAGTCTTTGATTTTAATGCTACTGCTACGAATTCTTCTATGGTCAGTCCAAACCTTGAAGCCTGCTGGTCCAGAAAGGAACCTGTTCCTGCAGCGCATAACTCATTCATTGCATAATCGCCATAAGTAAGATCTATGAATTTTGAATCCTGCCCGCCGATTTCTATGACCGTTTTTGCGTCCCCATGCAGGAACTTTACGGCACTGACTATTGCTTCTATCTCATTTATAAAATCAAGACCCAGAAGCGAAGCAAGTTCCTTCCCTCCGGATCCGGTAATGCCAATCCCTGTTATTTTATCTTTGTAGCCGGTTTTATTTATTGACTCTATATCTTTTTTAACCAATTGCACCGGTTCCCCGAAGTGCCTTGTATAAGGAAGGATTTCCACTATTTCTTTTTTTTCATTTAAAATCGCCCTGTTGACACTGATTGAACCAATGTCGTAACCGATATATAAACCCACCGCAGAACCACTAATCCTTTCTTAAGAAATTTGGTGTTATATAACTTAAGAAGCCTGACTATCGGAAGTCTGGCTGTTTAAAATTGTGAAAGTTATGTTAAATAAACCAACTTTTGTCATTGAATACATATGCTAACATATAAGTTATAAACGTCAATGAACCTTTTTTAGTTTCATTTTTATTGATATTTAGAAACTATTTCTTGCGTTTTTACAACTATATTCTTTTCATATCTTTCTTTGTCTGATGGTCAATTTTTCCCTACAACATTAATTTTCAATGTGTTAGAATTGTTCATGAACAAGACAAAGAAATCATGGCAAAACTAAACTACTTTAAAATTTTAGCAATTATTGTTTTACTTATCCTTGTGATCCCGCTTCTTTCTTCCTGCGACCAGACTCTTGTTGATATCTTCACAGAGATAAATTCCGATTATTCCGGAACCCGGACCGTCGATATTGCGGTAAAAACTGAATATTTACAGAACAGCGCAGCGATTTCCGTTAAAAACGAATCTCTTTCCGATAAAATACTGAAAAGCCTTCCGGAAGGAGAGTATCTGACTTCCGAGGAAGAAGGTTATACTCATTTCAGTTCCACCATAAGTTTCGAAGACATAAACTTCCTTCAGCATATCTCCATTGATAATTTCTCTGAAACTCCACCCGAAAGATTCTATGCCAAACTGGAAAAAGTGAGTTATTTCTTCCATGATGAATATTTCTTTGAGGATTATATAGATATGAAAATCGATGAGACACTGCTCGCTTCTTCGGAACCGGATTCAGACTACAGACAGATAGCGGACCTTGCCAGGCAGGACAGCAATATTTTGAATGTGACCTATCAGGTAAAATTTCCGGTAAAAATAATCAGACACAATGCCGATTTGATCGGTGACGATAATATTGCCATATGGAACCTAAAATATGGCGATGAGAAAAAAATATTCATAGAGGGCGATAAAACAAAACTTCTGACATATTTTTTGATTATTATTTTAAGTTTTATCGGTTTATTTATAATATTTATAATTGCAATAATAATCTATAACTCAAGAAGAAGTAAAAGGCAACCTCCTTCCAGAAAACCTCTCTATTCCTATGATAATTACTTCAAAAGAGACAGATATTTTGATACCGATGATGAATAAACGTTTATCCACACCACTTACAGAAGAAAAAATCAAAGAATTAAGGGCAGGAGAAATCATTTATTTGAGCGGTACAGTATTCGGAGCAAGGGATGCTGCCCATAAAAGGATCATTGAAGCCATTGGTCAAGGTAAAAAACTTCCCATAGATTTAAAGGACGCCACATTATTTTACACAGGTCCGGCACCGACCCCTCCGGGCAAGAAAAGCGGGAGCATTGGCCCCACCACGAGCGCCAGAATGGATGACCTGACCGAACCGCTTCTTAAATGCGGGGTCAGGGCAATAATCGGGAAGGGCAAAAGAAGCGGTGCCTTAAAGGAACTTCTAAAGAAATATAAATCCGTGTATCTGGTTTCAGTAGGTGGCGTTTCGGCATTTCTTTCAACAAAAGTAAAAAATATAAGGGTTGTTACCTACGCCGACCTGGGTGCCGAAGCGATCCATGAGATAGAGGTAGAAGATCTGCCCCTTTTTGTAGGTTATGACATCTATGGCGGTGATATTTTTGAATCGGCTCTTCTTGTGGAATGAGAATATTTACAGCGGAGATATTTTCGAGTCTGCCCTTCTTGTGGAGTGACAACCCATAAAAACTGCCAGTGGAAGTGATGCCATGTGGCAGGGAGCAAATTCTATATTGCAGGCAAGAGCAGTGGTCCTTCCGCCCAGACCCTGCGGGCCGATTCCCGTCTTATTTACGGCATCAAGTATTTTTTCCTCCAGACCTTTATATCTTTTATCTGGATTTCTGATTCCGAGATTTCTAAAACTGGCGAGAAGCGCAAGCTTTGGCACATAAGAAGATGATCCGCCTATTCCTATACCAATAATCACTGGCGGGCAGCACCGGGTGACATTATTTTTAACAAGATCGAGAACCAGACTTATTATCTCGCTCTCACCAATCGAGGGATTCAGCATATACAAATAGGAACAATTTTCACTGCCCCCGCCCTTCAAATATACTTTGAGGTGAAGACCGGAAGTTGCGGTGAAATTAATACTGATAACAGCCGGGGTATTGTCTGACGTATTTTTTCTCCCGAATAACGGGTCGGACACTATTGATTTTCTTAAATAACATTCGTTATAAGTTTCTGCAACAGCCTTATTAAGCATAGCATTAAGGTTACCACTATCCTCGATGCAAATATCAAGCCCAATATCAAGGTCCATATATACGAGGCCGCAGTCCTGACACAGCGGAAGTTTTTGTTCCCTGGCAATTTTTGCATTCTCCAGAATAAGTTCCAGGATTTTTTTTGCTCCGGCACCGGTTTCTTTTTTTATGGCACTCTCCAGAGCATTTATGATATCAGCTGGAAGATTGAAACTTGCTTCAATTAGAAGCTTCCTGGCTTCCGCGGTTATTGTTGTAATTTTTATACTTTTCATCTTTTCCGGGACAATCCGGATTTATACATAGATCCCATGGTTTTCTTCCTTTATTTATAATCTTCACCATGGGGTATTTACAATGTTTGCATTCTTCCCTGGTCGTGATAAGCAGACCCTTCTGTGGAAGAGAAAATGTCGTCGTGCATTGAGGATAGGCATCGCATCCCAGAAACCTTTTTCTTGTTTTTCTTGAGGTCCTTACAATCAGATTCCCGCTGCAATTTTCTGCGGGGCATTTCCCAACAACAAGATCCTCTTTTATTCCCTTTTTTATCTCCTGAGATATTTCTTCCTTTTCATTTTTTAGAACTTTCATGACCTCGCTTAACATTTTCCTGGAACGGTTCACAACATCCTCTTTGGTCTCATCGCCATTGACTATACCATCCATATACATTTCCAGTTCCGAGGTCATATCGGGAGAAGATATTTTTTCGGCATGTTTTTTAAGCATCTTAACCACGGCAATGGCTTTTTCGGAAGGCTGGAGTGGATTGCCGCTTACATATCCTCTCTGGATCAGGTTTTGTATGATCGTATGACGAGTTGCCTTTGTTCCCAGACCCAGGTCCTCCATCTTTTCGACAAGTTTTCCCTGCGTATATCTTGAAGGAGG